>DASZDV010000632.1:0-2708 GCA_035941575.1 Pyrinomonadaceae bacterium | reverse complement strand
GATTGGATAGGAGGTTACCCTTACGAGGTGGCGACAACGGGGCAGTTGATAGATTTTTTCAAAGTTAAAGGCTTCGAGGTGTTGCAAGTAAAGCGCCCTGATTACAAGCTCGGCTGCAATGAACTGGTTTTTGCGCGGCACGAAAAATAGGCTGGTATGTGCGGAATTAACGGCATAGCGTTCTCAAAATCTTCGGGCCGCCGGATTGATCCGGCGTTGCTCCAGCGGATGCGCGATGTTCTTCGCCACCGCGGACCGGACGACGAAGGAATATTTCTTTCTGAGCCTGTGGGATTGGGCCACCGCCGTCTCAGCATTGTCGATGTCTCGCGTGGTCATCAACCGATGACCAATGAAGATGGAACATTGCACATCACTTACAACGGCGAGATCTATAACCACGCGGATTATCGCGAGTCGCTCGAAGCCAAGGGCCACGTTTATCAAACGCACTGCGATACCGAAACTATCCTGCATCTTTACGAAGAACACGGCTCAACTTGTGTTGATTATCTCCGCGGCATGTTTGCATTTGCGATCTGGGACCAGCGCAAACAAGAATTATTCATTGCACGTGATCGCCTGGGAGTGAAGCCGCTTTACTACGTTCATACTGACGACGGATCACTTTACTTCGGCTCCGAAATCAAAGCTCTGCTTGAAGCTCGCGCGGTTAAGCCCGAGATCAACTACGCGGTGCTTTCTGATTATCTCGCGAACCATGCGCCTTCCGGCGAAGAGACGCTCTTCGTTGGCGTCAAGCGACTCCTGCCCGGACATGTGATGACGTGGCGCGATGGCGAAGTTTCGATACGCCGTTACTGGGACGTTGATTTTTCCAAAGACGACGATGTTCGCGATGACAAGACTTACATCTCCGAGTGGTCTGAGCTGTTTCGCGAATCGGTCCGGCTGCGATTGATGGCCGACGTTCCGCTCGGAATGTTTCTTTCCGGTGGTATCGATTCGTCGGCGATTGCCGCAGTCATGAGCGGCATGGTCAGCGAGCCGATAAAGACTTTTTCTGTTGCCTTTGCTGAGCGTGAAGCAAACGAGTTGGAATATGCGCGCCTGGTCGCGGAGGCTTATAAAACCAATCACCACGAGATTGTAGTTACGCCTGAACAGTTCTTTGCGGCTTTGCCGCGCCTTGTTTGGCACGAAGATGAACCATTGGCCCATCCCTCGAGCGTGGCGCTCTACTTTGTTTCGAAGCTCGCTTCGGAGCATGTGAAAGTCGTGCTTACAGGTGAGGGAAGCGACGAATTGCTCGCCGGCTATGGACGCTATCGCCGCACGATGTGGAACATCGCTCTGGGCCGTCGATACAACAAGCTCACTCCATCCGTGGCGAGAGATACGATTCGCAAACAGATTGAACGAATACCCGGCGGCCGCATGCGGCAGAAACTGATGCGGACTTTCCTGGTCCTCTCGCCGGAGCTCGACAGTATTTACTTCGACAACTTCGCGGTCTTTCCAACGCCGATGCAGCAGCACATGTTCACGCGCGAGACGAATGAGCGAATCCGCAGCATCGATCCTTACGTTGAACTGCGAAGACTTTTGGAAGGAACGAAAGACCTGTCATTGCTCGATGGCCTGCTGTACGCCGACATCAAGACGTACCTCCACGAATTACTGATGAAGCAGGACCAGATGAGCATGGCAACTTCGGTGGAGAGCCGCGTGCCGTTTCTGGATCATAAGCTCGTTGAGTTCACCGCAAAGATGCCCGACACGATGAAGTTGAGAGGCGGAACAACGAAGTACGTTCTGCGTGAGAGCATGAAAGGCATTTTGCCTGAGAAGATTCTGTCGCGGCGAAAGATGGGTTTCCCGGTACCGATCGGCAGTTGGTTTCGTGGGCCATACAAGTCGGTGATCGACGAATACGTTTTAGGCGAACGAGCGTTATCGCGAGGCATCTTTGCTCCTGATTTTGTGCGGAACCTCGTGTCGCTGCATCAGGCTGGCGAAGATCATTCCGAGCGGCTTTGGGCCCTGCTCAATTTTGAGCTTTGGCTGCGCAGGTTCTTCGACGTTGAGAATCCACAGATGACACAGATAACACAGGTCGAGCCTGAAGCATCCGTGGTGTCTGTGTAACCTGTGGACTAATGAAGCTTCTATGGCTGAAAACGGAACTACTCCATCCGGTCGATAAGGGCGGAAAGATTCGCAGCTACAACATGCTGAAGGAATTGAAGCGTAGCTGCCACATAACCTACCTAACGCTCGACGACGGAACGAGCGATAACAAAGCCCGGGAGCTTGCGAGCGAGTACTGTCACGAACTCGTGTGTGTTCCTCACCAGCGCCGCGAGAAGTTCACTACCGGTTTTTACGTTGAGCTACTGCTAAACCTCGCGTCAGAGTTGCCGTATGCGATTAAGAAGTATGAATCGCCGCCGCTGCGGCATGAGATTGCGACGCGAGTAGCTGATGGGCGCTTCGATGTTCTCGTCTGTGATTTCCTCGCGCCCGCGGTGAACGTTCCGCCTGGTCTCAACTGTAGGTCAGTACTGTTTCAGCATAACGTTGAAGCGATGATCTGGAAGCGGCATTACGAAGTTCAGGCGAATGCCGCCCGGAAGGCCTACCTCTATCGACAGTGGCAAAAGATGCGGGCCTTCGAAGCAAAAACGTGTCCGCAGTTTGACTGCGTCGTGGCGGTGTCGCGCGAAGATCGAGAACTGATGCAGCAG
>DASZDV010000631.1:0-14522 GCA_035941575.1 Pyrinomonadaceae bacterium | reverse complement strand
GGCACGCCGTTCACCGTAACGACGACCGCACTCGACGTGAACTTCGACGCCTTCAGCGAGACGCGACCTGTGATCCTCGATCCGTCAATACTCGGCAACAGCGTCAATCATCCTTTGACGTCGCGCGACGCATTGCCGCGTTCTGCTTTCCGAACTCTCACGACGTCGGACGCCAACACGCCGACGGTCGGACGCAACACGTTCTTCCTCGATGGTGTGAAGACAGTCGACTTCAGTATCAACAAATCATTTGCGATGCCCTGGGAAGGACAAAAACTGTGGCTGCGCGCGGATCTGTTCAATGCTTTCAATCACGTGCAATACGGCTTCCCCAGCTCATCAATTGCCAATACAAACTTCGGCGCGATTACCGGTGTGGCAACGCTGTATTCACCGCGTTCCATTCAGGTGTCGTTGCGTTACCAGTACTAGAAATTCGTTTGCGTTAAAGAATGAAATCCCCGGCGAGACGTGTACTTTTTCTGTTCTGGTTAACAGCCTGCCTGTCTTCCGTGTCGCTGGCGCAAACGTCTCGCGACGGCGAGGTGCGCGCGTTGTGGGTGGTACGCACGACGCTCACTTCGCCTGAGCGAATCCAGCAATTAGTAAACTCGGCCGCGGACAACGGCTTCAACACGCTCATCGTGCAGGTTCGTGGCCGCGGCGACGCTTACTACAAGTCGCGCGTTGAGCCACGTGCGATTGAACTAAAGGACCAACCCGCGACATTTGATCCGCTCGCGCTCACGATCACTGAAGCGCACCGCCGCGGTCTGAAGGTCCACGCCTGGCTGAACACGAGTTTGCTGGCGAACCTTGACGCACTGCCTGCCGACCCAACTCACGTCTACAATAAACATCCTGAATGGTTGGCTGTGCCGAAGCCTGTTGCGGCCGAGTTGTTCACGATGTCACCGCGCGATCCGGCCTACAGGCAAAAGATCGTCGAATGGTCGAAAGCGAACCGCGCTGAACTCGAAGGTATCTACACCGGTCCAGCCAATGCGAAAGTCAAGCAACACATCTACAACATCTGGATGGACGTGCTGAAGCACTACCGCGTCGATGGTTTGCACTTTGACTATGTTCGATTTGCGAGTCCGGATTTCGATTACAGCCGCACCTCGCTTGAAAGATTCGAGGCGTGGCTAAAGCCGCAACTCAATGAGAGTGAGCGCAGGGAACTGAAACAGGCGACGAAGCAGAACCCGCTCGCGGCCGCAGAGATGTTTCCCGCGAAGTTTGCGGATTTTCAACGCGCACAGGTGACGGCGCTTGTCGAACGGATCTATCGCGCTGTGAAAAAACGTCGTCCCGAAGTATTAGTTTCCGCGGCGGTTTTTGCCAACGATGAGAATGCCTACACGCGCCGCTTTCAGGATTGGCGACGGTGGTTGCAAATGGGCATTCTCGATGTCGCTTGTCCGATGGCGTACACGACTGACACCGCAGTCTTTCAAAAGCAGATTGAAGTAGCGACGACGACCGCTCATGGTGCCAAGCGTCAGGTTTGGGCGGGAATCGGAGCTTACCGAATCCCTTCGGAATCAGCGGTCGAGAAGATCAATGTTGCTCGATCACTCGATGCCGAAGGGTTCATTTTGTTTTCGTATGATTTTACTGCTCGACCCAGCGAGCTGAATCCGGGTGGCGCGTATCTGGAACGCATCCGGCGCGCCGTTTTCTAATCGAGCTATCTCTTGTTATCCAGCCGCAGCCGGTGTATAAGTGCTTAGTCTTTTTCCGCAGTTATTTACCTGTTCGCGGTCGCCATCCAAAACATGCATGCACGAGGACCCCTATGAATAAACTTCTAGTTTGCATCATTGCTCTACTCTTGTCGGGATTTGCCACCGTCACTTTCGCCCAGGACGTCACCGCACGTATCGACGGTCAGGTTACGGATCCCGCTGGAGCTGTCGTGACGAGTGCAACCGTCACGTTGGTGAATACAAAAACGGGCGAAGTTCGAACAGTGCAGTCCGGCGACGCAGGCAACTATACCCTGACGCAAATCCAGCCCGGTACATACGACCTGTCTGTGAAGGCGCAGGGATTCAAAGAGTACTTGAGTAAAGGACTTGAGATCAGCGTTGGTGATCGCAAGACGATCAACATTCCGCTCGAAACCGGCGCTGTCAGTGAGTCAGTCACAGTCACGGCGGAAGCGCCGTTAATTCAAACGTCGCCGACAGTCGGAGACGTGGTCGAGAATCGCAGAGTTGTGGAGTTGCCGCTCAACAACCGCAACTTTATGCAGCTACTCACGCTCGTGCCCGGCGTCACTAGTAGCGGTACTTCTGAAATCGGCATCGGACTCACGAACGTAGTCGACTTCTCAATCAATGGTACGCGGCGCAACTCGATCAACTTCCTGGTTGACGGCGTAAGTAACACCGACATTGGTTCAGGCATCACGTTGCTGGCAGTTCCCACGGTCGACACGATTCAGGAGTTCCGCGTCATCACTTCAGTGCCGACTGCTGAGTTTGGCAAGTCAGGTGGCGGTGTCATCAACCTCGTCACGCGTGGCGGTGGCCGCGAGTTTCACGGCGGCGTTTACGAGTTTTTCCGCAATGACAAGTTGAATGCCAACAGCTTCTTCAATAACGCGCAAGGTAGGTTCGGCCCGAATGATCAGAACGTGCTGTCAGGATTGACCAAGGTTGGTGATGAGCGCGTGCCGCGGCCGAAGTTGCGCTACAACAACTTTGGTTATCTTATCAATGGCCCGGTCATCATTCCGGGTCTCTACAATCAGGATAGGGAAAAGACGTTCTTCCTGTTCTCGCAGGAGTGGAGGCGCATTATTCGCGCGCCCAGCAACGTCTCCCCCATCACTGTGCCAAGCTTGCTCGAACGACAGGGAAACTTCTCCGAGGCCGGCAATGTGGCAATATTCGATCCTTCAAACCCCGGCGTTCAGTTTACAAACAATACGATTCCTGACGGCCGCATCAACCAGGTCGCAAAGAACCTGTTGTCGCTTTATCCGCTGCCGAACGTGCCGGCCGTAAATCCAGCTCGTGCGCCGAATCGCTTTGCCGTGACAACTCCCAACATTCAGAACACGCGGCAGGAGACGCTTCGTGTCGATCACAACTTCAACTCGATGCACCGGCTGACCGGACGTTACACTCGCGACCTATCGCTGACACGTGAGCTCGGCGGTCTGTTCTTCGGCCTGACGATTCCAGACGTTGCGACTACTGATACGACGGTGCCCGGTCAGGTGCTCGCGATCACGTTGACCAGCACGTTTGGCCCGCGGATCGTCAATGAAGCTACGTTCACGTTCTCAGGCAACAAAATTGCGGACACTCTGGTAGGACGTTACAACTCGGACTTCGCTGTGCCCAATGCTGAATTGTTCCCTGAGAACAACTCGGACCTACCGGCCGTTATAGATGTGACGAGCCAGCCAACTATCGGATCTCCACAGTTAGTCCACGTGCAGTACAAAAACTGGAATCCCAAAGACAATCTGACGATGATCTTTGGCGCACATACGTTCAAGACTGGGTTCGATATCAGTTGGGAATCGAAGGACGAGAACGCTGCCGGCCTTACGCAGGGTCGGTACGGGTTCACAGGATTGCAGACACGCAACCCGAGCGCCAGTTCCGGGGGTATAGGATTGGCTGACTTCCTCCTTGGCCGGGCCTCGAGCTATTCCGAACCAGAACGTGATGTGACTGAAGCTCTGCGCTTTGGTCGCGTCGAGCTTTATGGGCAGGACACCTGGAAGATTAGACCAAACCTTCAACTCGACTTCGGTCTGCGCTACTACCGCTACCGTCAGCCGATCGATAAGAACAATGTACTCGCGACGTTCTTGCCTGAGCTCTACAACCCAGCGAAGGCCCCGGTCTGCGCCAACGTTAGTTGCAGTTTGTTCACTACCGCCAGCTTCGACGTTACCAACGGTTTCGCGTACGCGGGCGTGAACTCGCCGTTTGGTCGTCGCGTGCAATTAAACGACACGAACGATTGGGCGCCCCGCCTCGGCTTCGCGTGGGATCCATGGAACACCGGCAAGACCGTTTTCCGTGGTGGCTACGGCATCTATTACGATCAGGCGCTGGTCGGAATCGTGGAGCAGAACTCGTTCACCACGCCGCCCTTTAACAACTCGATCGCTCTAACTGGTACGGCAACGGCACCGATCCCGTTTGGCAATCCAGTACCTTCAACTCCAACCACGCGAGGCAATCTGGGAGGTGTCAACGCGACTACAGCGCCGTGGGTCACGCCGATCATTCAGCAGTGGGCGTTGTCATGGCAACAGGAGGTGTTCCGCAACGCGTTGATTGAAGTTGGTTACGCAGGATCTGCGGGCAATCACCTGATTCGTCCGGTCGACATCAACGCGCCGACACCGGCGGAGATCATCAATGCCTCGAAGGGAATCGCCGGTTGCGATACAGCTTTGTCTGCGTCAAACAATCCGGCGAACTGTATTAACCTCGCGCGACCGTTCCGTGGCTTCGGCGCAATCACCGATCGTCAGACGAGCGCAACGTCGCGTTATCACGGTCTGTTGACTTCGTTCCGTTTGCGGCCGACTCGTGGTATCACGGCGCAGCTTGCGTACACATTCTCGAAGACGATTACGGACGCGACCAACGATCGCGACGCGATCGATGTGCCGCAGATTCGTACTAACCTGCACCTCGAACGCGCCGTGTCTCGTTTGGATCGGCCGCATGTGTTCGTAGCGAGTTATGTCTATGAAGTGCCAATGTTCAAGTCGGGTTTCGCGGCGTCGGGTGTTGGCAAGATGTTGTTGAGTGGGTGGGAGATCGCCGGTATCACGACGGCGCAAAGTGGTCTCGCACTCAATCGGGTGGTCCAGCTTTCGACGACCGTGCCGGCGCGTGGTACTCGTCCGGACATCGTCAGCGATCCTCTGGCGAACATTCCCGTGAATCCAAACGGTGGCATTCCGTACGCGTTCAATCCGTTTGCCTTCCGCACGACGCTGTCAGGGCAGATTGGAAACTCGCCGCGCTCGCCGTTCCGCTTCCCGAGTCAGTTCTTTACAGATGTAAATTTCACGAAGAACTTCCACTTCAGCGAGCGGTACAAGCTGCAATTCCGCGCCGAGTTTTTCAACATCTTCAACAAGACGCTCTTCAACGACGTCTCGCAGACAATTCCTGATCGACTACCGAGCGATCCGGCTTTCAACAACATTCAGAATCTGCTGGCAACCGGGAGCGCATTTGGACAGTTCTTCTCGACACGCGATCCAAGACAGGTTCAGTTGGGATTGAAGTTCAACTTCTAGGTATCACGAAGAGGCGCAAGCTTTTACCAAGAGGCACAAGATGTTCTCACGGTTTTGAGAGATCTTGTGCCTCTTGTGCTTTCTTGTGGCTCAAGGTTTGGAAACCGCGCGTTCCAAACGTTTGCGTTCTTCGGAGCTTAATCGTTGTGCGGTGGCGAATGCTTTTTTTGCTTCCTCTGTGCGGCCGGCGCGGTTATACGCGCGGCCGAGAAGCGCGAACGCGTTGGGCCATGTCGGATCGAGAGCGACAGCACGTTCCAGTAACACGATGGCTTCGTTGATCGCGCCCTGTTTGAATCGCGCCTGGGCGAGCGTCTCGATGGCTGGTCGAAAAGTTTCGTCCGCCGCTACGACTCTGCTGAGTTCTGTTACCGCTTCGTCGAGCTTGCCACGCTGATAATAGATCTGGCCCAACTGGTATCTAGCCATCGTCATGCCGGCATTAAGTTCCAGCTCTTTTTGAAACTCCACTAAAGCTTCGTCGAGATTGCCTCGCTTCAGAAAAACGTGGCCCAACGCGTAGTGCGCTTCCTTCAGAGACGGATCTAACTGCATCGCCCGACGGAATGCCTCGATAGCTTTGTCACTATCGCCCGCATTGTCCAGCGCTTCGCCAAGCAGCCGGTGCGTTCTTGCATTCTTTGGTGCGAGTTGCACAGCGTTTTGAAATGACGCGACTGCCGCTGCGTACTGTTTTAGCCGTAAATAGACTTCTCCGAGTGCGACCCTGCTGTCGGCATCATCAGGATTGAGCTTAACTATTTGCTCGAGTTCGCCGGCGGCTTCTTTATATTCCTCGCGAGCGATCAACGTTAGCGCGAGCAACTGTCTGGCCTGTGTATGTTGTGAGTTCAGACGCAGTGCGTTGCGCAGTGACTCCTTCGCCAGTTCGTAACGCTTGGTGCGGAAGTAAGTGATGCCGAGATTGAGGTGCGCAGCAAAGAGTTCGGGGTTTTTGGTGACGGCCTGTTTGAACGTTGCGATCGCGTCTTCCGGGCGATCAAGACGATTGTACGTGACGCCGAGATTCACGAGCGCTTCAACACAACCGGGCGCGAGTTGTATAGCCTCTTCGTAACGTTGTGCGGCGGTGGACCAATCGTTCTGCGCGGACGCCGTTTCCGCAGCTTTGAATTGTTCCTGGGCTCGGTCGCAATTGCCGCCGCCGGTCTGCACACGGCTCGCAACGGCGCCTGGGTCTATCGAAAGTAAAAGCGAGACGAGAAGAAACGCTGTTCTCATGAGCAACAGCCTAGATTCTATCGTAAACTATCGCGCGGCATGAATCGTTCCCCAAGAAAACTTCTTCTTCGCAACGCAAATGTTGTCTTATCAAACAGGATCTTCATAAACGCAGCAATCCTTGTCGAGGACGGCCTAATTACGGCAATCGATCCGAGCGGCGCGGCGCAGATTGGTGACGGAAAGACTTTGGACCTTGATGGCCTCACCGTGCTGCCGGGCTTTATCGACGTTCATATTCATGGCGCAGTTGGCGTGGATGTGATGGACGCGACGCCGGAAGGTTTGCGAGAGGTTTCGAAGTATTTGGCCTCGCAAGGCGTGACTGGTTGGTTGCCGACGTTTGTGCCAGCGAGCGACGAGAATTACGTCCGCACCGTCGGCGCGATATCCGAATCGATGCAAAGCACTGAGTTCACGGGCGCGCGGATCCTGGGACTGCATTACGAAGGACCGTTTGTTAATTCAGCGCAATGTGGCGCGTTACACACTGAATATTTCAAGATTTATTCACGCCCTGAAGATCTCGATTCCTTACCGTTGCCCGAGCGGGGCGCACGCATGATTACTTTGGCGCCGGAAGTCACGGGCGGCGTGGAGTTGGTGCGCGAGTTGCACGCGCGCGGGTGGACCGTTTCAATCGGACATACGCGCGCGGATTTGCAGGTCTTGAACGATGCGTTCGCAGCGGGCGCGAGACATATGACGCATTTCATGAACGCGATGTCTCCGCTGCATCATCGAAGTCCAGGGCCAATTGCATGGGGCTTGTCGCGTGACGACGTGAGTGTCGACGTCATCGCCGACGGCATTCACCTCGATCCGTTCATGCTTCAGTTGCTGCTGAAGGTTAAAGGCTCGGCTGGTATCAGTTTGATCAGCGACGCGATCGCGGCTGCGGGTAAAGGCGACGGTGATTACCAGATCTGGGGCGAAACGATTTCCGTTAAGAATGGCCGCACGGCCAACGCCGCCGGGAGCATCGCGGGTTCTGTCATTAGCATGTTGGATGCGGTTCGCTTAATGCTCTCGCTGGGAGTTTCTCACGCAGACATCGCGCAAATGGCGTCGACAAACCCGGCGCGCCTGCTTGGACTGGATCATGTCTACGGTTCTATCGAAACAGGGAAGCGTGCAGATCTAGTCGCCTTGGACCAGGCCGGTAACGTGAAGCTAACTCTTATCGACGGGCGCGTATGCCATAACCGCCAATAATCACGAGAGCGAAGCCAAGGATTACATGGACCACATCATCGACGTAGGTCCAGTGAAAGTATTCGATTGGTGAGAGCCCAACCACACTCGCCAGCACCTGGTACAGATCGATCAAGCCAAACATTAGGTTGAACGCACTCGCGACCAGGTCATTCTTCGTTTGAATCAAAACCAAACCGATTGCGCCGAAGATCAAGTGAAACAGATTGTAAGGCGCGGCGCCGCTCATCAAACTGTAGCGCTCAGGGATCACGAAACCTGCGATTCCCGTCAAAATGAGCAACGGCGCCAGAATCATGAGCGTTGTTTGATTGAGCGTTCTATTCTCCATCAAGGCCTTCCGCGTATATGCCTGCGCGTTCGTAGGCTTCGTCTACCAGTTCGATTGGGTGGCAGACCTGCAATTTTATCCCGGCAAGTTGCGCGCCTGCGCCGATCTGCATCTGGCAACCGGGATTGCCGGTGGCGAGGATCTCTGCGTTAGTCTCGCGAACGTGGTCCAACTTCTCGCGAAGGACGCGCGCAGACATCTCGGGCTGTAACAGATTGTAGATTCCAGCCGCGCCGCAACATCTCTCGCTGCCTTCAAGCGCCACAAAGCTTGGTCCAACGACGGAGCGCAGCATCTGTTGCGATGCGTCACCTGCATGCTGGCCGTATAGCAGATGGCACGACGTGTCGTAAGTCACGCGCGTGTTGATAGATGGAGCTATCGGCGATTCAGACGTCTGAAGTTGTTGGCTCACATCGCGCACTCGCGAGCTAAAGCTAACCGCCGCCTCAGCGAGTGACGGATCGTTCGCGAGAAGATGTCCGTAAGTAGCGAGCATCGCACCGCAGCCTCCAGCGTTTGTGACAACCGGAGCGTTGCCTGTGAAAGCCGCAATGTTTTTCTTCGCCAGTTCGCGGGCACCTTCGAGATCTCCTGCATGTGCGTGTAACGCGCCGCAACAAACCTGTTCCGCCGGCGCGCTGACCTGAAAGCCGTTCGCGCGTAACACGCGTTGCGTTGCCCGGTTAACTCTCGCGAAAAGACCCTCACCCACACAACCCGTGAACAACAATACGTTGCCCGCACCGGATGCGGATTGAACCGTGCTGTAACCTCCTTCGCGGTTGGTCGTCTTAAAAATCGGACGCGAACTCTCGAGCAGAGCCATCCCGAATTGCATGCGTCGCGAGAACAGTCGCGCCAGGCCTGACTTCAGCAGAAACCGCGACAAACCAAGATTACGAAACAGCCGCGCGCCGCCAAAGAGTAATCGCAATCGCGCAGGCGACAGCCACACATGCCGCAGCGTAAACCGTAGAAGCGTTTCCGTTAAACCCGACCTCGGCTGCGCATGCAACAGTTCTTCACGGCTCGACTCAAGGAGTTGGCCGTACTCGACTCCCGCCGGACACACTTGTTCGCACGCGCGGCAACCCAGACACCGATCGATGTGCGTGCGAAACGCCAGCGAAGTGTTTTCGAGACGTCCTTCCCCAACTGCGCGCATCAGGTATAACCGGCCACGTGGTCCATCATTCTCGTTACCCGTGATTACATACGTCGGGCAGGCTTCGAGACAGAGGCCGCAGTGAATACACGCGAGCAGCTTCTCTTCTTGTAGTGAAAGGGCCACGGATGAATGCTGATCAGACAGATTAGTACCCCACAGCAAGACCGTCACTACGGCGCGGGTCGGTGGCGCCAAGGCGCATGCCGGTCTTTTCTTCGATCATGATTCCTTCCGCGTCGCCGAGGTAACGCAGCTTCGCGAGTGTGTGTCCCCGCGAAGTCAAGGCGCGTTGCGTGTCACCGGAGAGTCCAAATGGTTCGCCCACCAGTTCATCCGGCAGCCACTGATGATGAATTCGCGGCGCATCGATCGCCTGCTGGATGTTCATTTCATAATCGATCACATTCGTGATAACGCAGAGCACAGTATTGATGATTGTTGGACCACCGGGACTACCAACCGTAAACCACAGGTTTCCATCCTTGCGCAAAACGATCGTCGGAGTCATTGCTGAAAGGGGACGTTTCTTTGGCGCCACGGCATTGCGTTCCCCCTGAATCAAGCCATACAAATTCGGCGTTCCCGGTTTCGCGGCGAAATCGTCCATTTCATCGTTGAGCAGCAGGCCCGTGCCTTTCGCCATCGCAGCAGAGCCATACGAATTGTTCAACGTGTAGGTGTTCGCGACTGTGTTTCCTTCCGCATCCACGACGGTGAAGTGCGTCGTCTCTTCGGATTCGTAACCGGCTGGACGGCCTGCGCGCACTTCCGCACTACTCGATGCGCGGTCGGTATTGATCGTCGAACGCAACCGGGCCGCATAAGCTTTATCGACCAACCCGGCAATCGGAACTTTCACGAAATCAGTGTCACCCATGTACTCCGCGCGGTCAGCAAAAGCACGTCGCATCGCCTCAGCCATCAGGTGATAACGATCCGACGACGAGGCCTCGAGCTTTTGCAGATCGAAGCCTTCGAGAATGTTGAGCATCTCTATCAACACTGCGCCACCCGAGGATGGCGGCGGCATCGAGATGATCTCGTAACCGCGATAGCTTCCACGCAAAGGCACGCGCTCCTTCGCGACATACCCGCGCAGGTCTTCGAGCGTCATCAGGCCGTTGTTTCGTTTCATGTCGGCGGCAATCATTCGCGCCGTTTCGCCTTCGTAAAACTCATTTGGTCCAAACCGTTGAAGACGCGCAAAGGTTGCGGCCAATTCCGGTTGGCGAAAAAGTTCGCCTTCTTTGTAGTACTTGCCGTTTCGCAGATAGATGCGTTTGGTGTCTGCATACTTCGAGAGGTATTCGCGATTCGCGTGTAGCGAACGAGCCAGGGAATACGTAACGGTGAAACCGTTGGCCGCGAGTTGGCGCGCAGGCTCGACGAGCTGGTTCCAGGTGAGTTTCCCTGAACCGTATTTTTTAAGCGCCAACTCCATGCCGCGCACCGTCCCCGGTACACCGGCGGCACGATAGCCGACGAGTGAACCGCCTTCACCTTCGATCAGGTTTCCATTCTTGTCGAGATAGACGTCACGATGAGCTGCGGCTGGCGCCATTTCACGATAGTCGATCGCGGTCGTGCGTCCGTTCTTCAAACGAATCATCATGAATCCGCCGCCGCCGAGATTACCCGCCGCCGGATGTGTAACCGCGAGTGCAAACGCGACTGCGATCGCTGCGTCAACAGCATTGCCGCCGCGCTTCATGATCTCGACACCAACCCGTGATGCGACTTCGTTCGTCGAAGCAACCATGCCGCGACGTCCGCGAACGGGTTCGCGCGCAGCGATTGGCGCCACAGACGAACTGATGAAAACTACGACTAAAAGAAGTCGGCTGAGTTTACGGACGGTGTTCATGGTCGTGCCCTCTGAGTAAGTTGAAAGGATCGAGTTGTTGCTTGACACGTTGGCTGAGGTGGTCCATTGGTTCGCGATTTGGTCGGACTTGATTGATGGTTCTAATCCGCCCGTCCGCTACTCCCGCTTGCCACATTGGTTTGTCACTATTGGTTTTAATCCACTCTCCTAAGTTCGTTGGCAAAATGCGCTTTGCGAAAGAGAGCGGTTCTTGCAGTGGCAGAGCGGCGAGTTGCTGCCAAACCCGGGAATCTTCTGAAGTAACACCCGCTAATTTTACGGACGAGTTCTTCAGTTGTATGGAGGCTTGCTCGATTTGATAGTCGACGGCTCTTTCATTTCCCGCGAAACGAACGAGCAATGCTGCCGCCTCTGTGTTGAGACCTAGTCGGCTTGCGCAAGTTGATGATACCAACTCCACGGCGACCGGAAAGAGTCTCGCGTCAAGGATCGCACGGCCGGCGGAAAGCAGTTCGTTTATCGAATCTGTCGCAACGATGGTTGCTTCGCGTGCAGGACGCGGACGGAGTTTGAAGATCAGTTCAGTGATGATGCCGAGTGTGCCGTAACTTCCAGTAAACAACTTGCACAGATCGTAACCCGCGACGTTTTTTACAACGCGTCCGCCGGCTTTAATCACATTGCCGTCGGCGAGCACGACAGTCATTCCGATCACGGAGTTGCGCGGAAGTCCGTAGCCGTATTGTTGTGCGCCGCCGATTCCGGTCGCGATGACTCCGCCGAGTGTTGCGCGTCCGTCGTTTGGTGGATCGAGTGGTAGCCACTGACCGTTCTCTGTGAGTTTTTCGTTGAACGTCGTGAGTCTTACGCCAGCTTGTGCGACGGCTATTAGATCAGCCGGCTCGTGTTCAATGATTTGATTGAGACGATTTGTATTAACAATTAGGTTCGAAGATGTTTTATCCAACAAGGCCATGCCACCCGTAGCTGTTACGATCCAATGTTGCGACGCCGCGCGCTTGATGATCTCGGAGAGTTCTGCGGTTGATTCAGGGAAGACAGTACCTGGGGAAAGCTCAACGCGAGAGACCTGTTGGAGTTGGGATTGGGGCCGAATTGCGGGAGGTACAGCCGAATTTAAATCAATAGAAATAGCGCGGGCTTCGCCGCAGCCGCGCAACATCGGAATGATCTTACCGGGGTTGCAGAGACCGAGCGGATCGAAGGCGGCGCGAACCGCGAGCATCGCGTTCATGTCAGCTTCCGAGAAAACAAGCGGCAAGAGTTCGCGTTTATCCAATCCAACACCGTGTTCGCCCGTGATCGTTCCACCTGCCGCAACGCAAACTTCCATCAACTCGCGCCCCGCTTCTTTAACACGCCGTACTTCATCGGGAAAACGAGAGTCGAAACAGATCAACGGATGCAGATTGCCGTCGCCTGCGTGGAACACGTTCGCAATCCGCAACTGATTCCTCGCCGCGATGTCGTAGGCCGCACGAAGTACTTCCGGCAGTCGAGAACGAGGCACGACTGCATCCTGAATCATCGAATCGGGCGAGATGCGGCCAATCGCGCCAAACGCTCCTTTCCGCGCTGCCCACAGTTTCTTGCGTTCCGTTTCGTCGTGCGCGAGACGACAGTTGCGCGCGCCATATTCCATGCAGAGGCTCGTAACCTTGCGCGCTTCGTCGTCGAGTCCCGCCTCCATGCCGTCCAACTCGATCAGCAATGCGGCGCCTGCATCCGGCGGTAGTCCAGCGGCAAATACACTCGCCTCAACCGCGCGAATGATCTCGTGGTCCATCATCTCGAGCGCGGCCGGCATCACACCCGCCGCGATGATTGCGGAGACTGCGTGACTCGCATCGTCCACTTCGTCAAATTCCGCAAGCAGTGTTCGCACGGCCGGTGGAATGTGGCTCAGCTTGAGTGTTGCTTCCGTCGCAATGCCAAACGTGCCCTCGGAACCAACGAACGTTCCTAACAGATCGTAGCCAGCAGAATCGAGCCTGAGATCGACGACATCACCTCCGGTCAGCACCGCGCGGCAAGCTAGTACATGGTCCGTTGTCGTTCCATACTTCAAACAATGAATGCCGCCTGCACTCTCAGCGATGTTGCCGCCGATGGTGCAAGTCGGCTGGCTCGACGGGTCGGGCACGTAATACAAACCGTACGGCAAGACTGCGCGCGAGACGTGAAGATTCACAACACCCGGCTGTACTACAGCCTGACGATTTTCAACGTCGATGCGCAGTATCTTGCGCATGCGCGCGAATTCGATCACAACGCCCGAGTTCAAAGCGAGCGCTCCGCCGGACAAGCCTGTGCCGGCGCCACGAGGCGTGAATGGAACCTTCGCGCGCGCGAGTTCACGCATGATTGCGGCAGTCTCTTCAGTTGAAGAAGGAAACACTACGGCGCGCGGACGGTGCTTGTGTTGCGGCAGTCCATCGCACTCATAGACCAGCAGTTCATCAGCCTTGGAAAGCACATTTTCACGGCCGACGATGGCGCTTAAATTGTCGATCAGTTGATCCACGCGAGATTGGTGACAGTGTACAATCTACCGCCTATGAAAACCACACCCCTACTGGTTTCGATCGTAGTTCTTACGCTGACACTCATGAATATTCCAGTCCATGCCGACAAACCCGCATTCGTGGCCGACACGATCATCATCAACGCCGTCGTGCACACGATGGATCGGGCACAACCAACCGCTGAGGCTGTAGCGATCTACGGCAACCGGATCGTGGCGGTGGGCTCTTCCAAAGACATCAAGAAACTTGCTGGTCCAACAACCCGCACGATCGACGCGAACAACCGATTGCTGCTGCCCGGATTCAACGACGCGCATACACATTTTCTGAGCGGTGGCTTTCAACTTTCCAGCGTCGATCTGCGCGATGCGGATTCGCCGCAGGAGTTCGCACGACGCATCAAAGCCTTTGCTGCAAATCTGCCGAGAGGGCGTTGGATCACAGGAGGGGACTGGGATCATGAACGCTGGTCCGATGCCAAATTGCCGACGAAGGAGTTGATCGACAGCTTCACTCCGGACACGCCCGTGTTCGTAAGCCGGCTCGACGGCCACATGGCGTTAGCGAACAGTCTTGCGCTTAGGCTCGCAGGCGTAACTCGCCAAACTCTCGATCCGCCGGGCGGCGTGATCGTTCGCGACAAATCGGGCGAGCCGACGGGAATCCTGAAAGATGCGGCTCAGAGTTTTGTTTGGAAAGTGGTTTCGCCATCGACGTTTGAAGAGAAACTGGCGGCAGCGCGCGCCGCGACTAACTATGCTGCGAAACTCGGCGTCACCAGTATTCAGGACATGTCTGCCGGCACCGACGTCGGTGTTTATCAGACATTGTTGGACCAGGGCGAGTTGAAGACGCGCATCTATGCCGTTGCGCCTCTCCCGTCGTGGGAACGTCTCGCCCGA
>DASZDV010000630.1:0-5041 GCA_035941575.1 Pyrinomonadaceae bacterium | reverse complement strand
GGTTGTTTACGGTCACGCGTCAGTCAATCATCAGCCGCGATCAGACGCGCGCATTGAAAGCGTCACGCCTGGCCTTTGAGCTGTATCCGGAAGCACCGTTGGCAAACTATACTTACGGTCTCGCGCTAGTGTTGATCGGCGACCCCACGGCAGGTCAGGAGAAATTGCGCAAGTCAGCTTCACTCAACCCGGCTGGACCTGCGAGTGCTGGTGGAATGAACAATGTTGCTTACCAACTTGCGGGCGCGGGCATGGTTGATGAGGCCTTGGCGGTGTTGCGTTCCGCGATCGAGCTGTATCCGAAAGAAGCGAATCTTTACGACAGCATAGGCGAGTTTCAATTGCGCAAGGGCGACAAGGTGAAGGCGCTCGAGTCGTACCAGAAAGCGCTGGACATCAATCCGAACTTTCCGAACGCGGCCGCGGCACGCGATGTGGTGAAGAAGTTGACGGAGGAACTAGCGCAAAAACAGTAAAGTGGCGTGGCAAGTTCAATCTCTGCCGCGCAGTGCGACCAGAGGATCTACGCCCAGGGCCCTACGACTCGGACCATAACACGCAGCCAGCGAGACGAAGGTGAGCATAGTTATGGTTGCTGCGTAAGTCCACGGGTCGGCCGCGCTCACTTGATACAGTGAAGCGGAAATAACACGGCCCAAGAGCAGCGCCAACACAGAGCCTGTCACGAGGCCGATCGCGGTTAGCTTCAGTCCGTCGCCGACAATCAACCGCAAAATGTCTTTTCGCTGGGCGCCGATAGCGATTCGAACGCCGATTTCGCTTCGTCGTTGCTCGACGACGTACGACATGACGCCGTGCAGTCCGACTGCCGCCAACAACAATGCGAAGCCCGCGAAGGAGCTGACCAGGATCGCCATTAGTCGCTGTGGCGCTACTACCGCGGCCATGTCCTGTTCGAGAGTCCTGACGTTGAAGATTGGTTGGTTGGGATCGCACGCCAACACTTCGCGGCGTACGGCGTTCGCTAACGTCAACGGGTCGGAAACGTTCGTCCGAACCAGGATTGTGTTTTTCAACAAAGGCGCCTGCAAATACGGGACGTACAGGTGGACATTGGATTGACTATTCAATCCGTAGCGGCCCACGCGTTTTACTATTCCCACAATCTCAACGCCATTGTCTGCGAGTGTTGCGACTTTGAGTTTTCTTCCGATTGGATCTTCACCGGAAGTGAACAGCCGCTTCGCTAAGTCTTCGTCGATCACTGCAACCGGTGGATTAGGCGCAACGTCGCGCTCGTTAAGTGATCGACCCCTAACAAGTGAGATCTTCATCGTCTCAAAGTAGCCGGGACTTACCAACGCGTAACTGGTTGAGGGCGCGTTGACCTCTGCTGGTTTGCCATCCACAACGACGGGATTGTTGTAGCCTTCGCTATTGAGCGGCGTGATGTTCGTAGCTGCGACGCCCTCGACGCCCGGAAGATTTCTGACGCGCTGTAGGAGATTCAGATAGAAATTGCGACGTTCTTCCGCCTTTGGGTAGCGAGCGAAGGGAAGTGAGACGTTCATCGCGAGAACGTTTCGCGGATCGAAACCAACGTCTACACGTATCAACTGAAACAGACTCTTCAACAGCAGCGCCGAACTGACGAGCAGCACTACCGAGAGTGCCACTTCGCTTACGACCAGGATGCTGCGCGTTTTGTTTGAACGATATCCGCCAATCTGCCGCTGTCCATCGTCTTTCAAGCGCTCGCTCAGTTCCATCCGCGAGTATTGAATGGACGGGACGAGACCGAAAACAACTCCCGTGAGCACTGATAACGCAAACGTGAACATGAGGACGTAGCCGTCCATGTGGATCTCTTCCAGGCGCGGCAGGTCGGCCGGCAGACTGGCGATCATTATTGCGAACGTCAGCTTCGCGAGTAACAAACCGAGCAATCCGCCGAGAAACGAAATCAAAGTGCCCTCAACCAACAACTGACGGATTAGGCGTTTGCGATCGATGCCGAGCGCCATGCGAATCGCTATCTCTTTTTGCCTGGCGGCAGAACGCACGGTGAGCAGTAGTGCGACGTTGACGCAGGCAATCGCGAGCACGAGCCCGACTGCGCCGAGAAGTATGATGAGCGTTGTGCGAATGTCCTCTACCAAGACCTGCTGAAGAGAACGCACACTGGCCCCGACGTTTTCGTTGCTGTCGGGATACTGAGCTGCGAGTTGTGCGGCAAGCACAGACATGTTCGCAGTCGCTTGTTCAATCGAAATGTTTGGCTTCAGCCGCGCGACAACGAACGCCGCTCGAAACGATCGCGAACGCATGTCGTCGGCCCAAAGCGCCATCGGCAAATACACGTCGATGTTGCGCTCCAGGTTTAACTGCGCGGGCGCGATGCCGATGACTACGTATTGCGTGTTGTTGAGATTTATTGTTTGACCAACGACGGCTGGATCGCTCCCAAAGCGTCGCTGCCATAGCGCGTGGCTGATCATCACGACTCGCGCGCCGCCGTTGCTATCTTCATCGGAAGAGAACGAGCGTCCCTTGATTGCTTCGACTCCAAGCGTCGGGAAAAAATCTGCTGTCACGTACCAGCCATGCAGCATTTCAGGATCCGCGCCACCCGTGATTGAAAACGCTTGCCAGCGATAGAGCGCCATCTGCTCGAAGACTTGATTGTTTTGGCGCCAGTCGAGGAAGTCAGGAAGGGAAACAGCCGTGGTTTCAATCGCCCCGGCGTTTGTTCCGGCAGTTTCAGAGACTTCAACCAAGCGTTCCGCGTTGCGATACGGCAGAGGACGCAACAGTACAGAATTAACGATGCTGAAGATCGCGGTGTTGGCGCCGATGCCAAGTGCCAGGACCACGAGAATAGTGATCGTGAATCGAGGCTGCTTCACTAACATGCGTGTTCCGAAGCGCAAGTCCTGCCAGAAGCTCTCCAACATGCTCGCTTTCTCCCGATTACGTAACGTTAACAATCTGAGTTACTCGCAGGCCGGATGTTACTCAAGTTGGCGTTCGTCAGACAATGATTTCATCAGAACGTACACGACTTAGGTGAGCAGCAAACGGCGCGTAGCATCGGTTGTGTCGGCCCTTCAGGCCTCCAAGTTTTTTCTTCTGAGATCCCAGAGGCTGCGCGCTGCGCGCTTGCCACTGGATTAATAAAGAAAACAAACAGCCCTGAAAGGGCGACAGATGAATCGCGCGCGGTGTCGGCCCTTCAGGCCTCCAAGTTTTTTCTTCTGAGATCCCAGAGGCTGCGCGCAGTGCGCTTGCCACTGGCTACCTTTGTCCGCGCCTCCGGCGCTCGTAGTCCGGCGTTTTAACGCCGGGGATTTAGAGAATAAAGACGGATTAGTCGCGTAGCGACATCTCAAAACCCCAGTCACTGTTTCCGCGGTTCTTCGCCGGGATGGTATGAGGCTTCGAGATTGGCTTTGATCTCTTCGAGTGTGAACCAGGCTGGTTTGAACTCTCCTCGTGAGTAGAGAGCTGCCTGGTCCATGAAATGTTTGCTTCCAGAGTCTCCGCTTGCGCCAAACGTGTGCACAGACAGCGCACGAACTTTTGGGGCGAACTCAACAACGCTGATGTACGTCCCGCCCGCAACTCCGTATCGCCGTTTCTGTCCCGGCGTCGGAGCAGCGTAAAAGGTGAACACAGCGCCGTCATTGCCATTGACGCCGCTGATCGCGAGACTCGGTTTGGCATCCTGAAACCCTTCGCTCTTACTTTCGTCGTAACGCTGGAGACGGTTGAGTTCACCCCATGCGACCTTCCACGTGCCGAAATCACGTTGAAGTGCGTTCATAACCTCGTTGAGCGCGACCAACTGATCTTCCTTTTCATTCTTACTCACACGGTCGTGCCAGAGGCTAAAAAGCGTCATCGCAACGGAGTCAGTAGCGCTTTGACGATTCCAGCGGAGGAGTTCGTCATGTACTTCGCGCAGCCGTGAATCTGCACCCGGTTTCGAAAGCTGTTCTTTCAACACGGCAATCAGCGCAGGCAAACGCTTACCTGCATTCATTACTCGTGTGTCGAACGCTAATCGCGTCCACTCATCGAAGGTGAACTTCGGCTTACTCGCAAGGAGCTCTCTCGAGATCGCGCCGCGTGGATTGTCACCCTCGCGAACCATGTATTTCGGAAACTGCTTCGGATCGGGATTGCCTTCACTTGTCAACAAAAAAGGCGTCGTATTGCAGTTTTGCATCCACCCGGTTTTTGGATTTGTGAGTTGCGGCAACTCGTCGATCGTGTGGTAGCCCTGCCACTCAGTTGCCGGATCGCTTCCATCTACGGGCTTGTTCCAGTCGAAACGAGGATCGCGCTTAGGCACGGCGCCGTTGTAGAGATACCACGTGTTTCCCTGACGATCGGCATACATCACGTTCCCAAACAGCATGTTCAACGGCGTCATCGCTCGCTTGAGTGCCGCTAGCGATGTTGCGCGCGTCATGTCGTACCACTCGCGCAGCCACCCATCCGATTCAAGCTTTGCCATCCTCAGCGCGAGCAGCTTCCCATCGCGTGAACCGACGATTGGACCATGATGTGTCTTCCGCATCGTAAACTTGCGCGTCTCGAGTCCGGCCGCCGTTTTGACTTGAATCTCCTCGACATGCTCAGTGGCGAGTCGATATCCGCTGCCGTACTTGTATGCGAGTGGACGCGCGGGATCGTCGAACGTTTCAACGTAAACGTCGGTTAAGTCAGCAGCGTTGTCAGTGCTTACCCAGCCACCATTCTCGTTGTGCCCGACGTACGGGTAGGGAAAGCCAAAGCGCGTGTAACCCGTGAAATCCCAACCTTCATCGCTATGCAGATGACCTTCATAAACCTGGCCCGACCCGAAGAACGGCAGGTGAGGGTTGATGAAAAGCATCGCATAACCGGTCGCGCTCCTGGATGGACCAATGACCCAGCCGTTCGAACCCGTGTGTCCTTTTAGATCGCTTTCGATTGCGGCCGTTTGCAAATCGATCCCCTGGAGACTCGGATCGAAAGCGAAGCCGTTTTGGTAATAGTTGTAACGAATGAACGCAAGCGGGTACCACGGTTCTAT
>DASZDV010000629.1:0-1518 GCA_035941575.1 Pyrinomonadaceae bacterium | reverse complement strand
ATCTGGCTGCCGAGCCGTGTTGACGTTGAATTGTCGATCGATGGGAAGACGTTTACTCCGGCTCTTTCGATCGCGAACGACGTGTCAGAAAAACGAGAAGGTGTTGTTACCAAAGAGTTCGTAAGCTCGATCCCGCCGAAGCGTGCGCGCTATGTAAGGATTCGGGCGGTGAACTTCGGAAAGATACCAGCGTGGCATCCCGGGAGCGGTGGCGATGCGTGGATCTTTGCGGACGAGATCATCGTTGAAAAATAAGCCGCAGATTCACGCCGATCTGCGCAGGTCTGCGTGAATCTGCGGCAACGGATCACCACTCCAGAGTGAATTCGTAATTGTCAGCACCGCCGCGTGAATCCCTGATGCGAATGATCGCGGTGAAGTCGTTCTCGCGTGACGGTTGTTGCTCGACGAAGACGTCGCCACGGCCGCGCTTACTGGTCAGTCTCACTGTGACGCGTCGATTGGGCAGTGAATTCTCAAAGTTCGGTTGGCTGTCGTAGAAAGGAGTGCCACCGAGTGTTTCGACGTCCGCTGTACCGCCGCGAATTCTGATTCGGACGTCGTCGTCGACGCGGCCTCGCCACGTCATGCGACCGCTACGATTGCCGGTGTCGGGAGGAAATGGACCAGGATTTTGATTGGACGAAACCTCACGCGCGATATCTGAGAGTTGTCGCTGAATGTTGAACCACGAGCTTCGCTGCAGATTGTTCTGTTCCACTGTGCGCGCCAGACGTGACAGCACATCGAAGGCATCCCGCAGTTCCTGGTTGCGACGCCTATCGACTGTCATCCGGTAGAAAATTCGCGACGCGCCCGCAAACTGTTGCGTGATCATCACGGCTTCGACATCGGTTCGATTGTTGCGCGACGAGTTTGTGTAACTGCTGTAGTTTGCGTCAGCAAAGTCTTCGGCATCCCGTGATAAGCGTCCTGCGAGTTCAGACAGCCGGTTTGACTGATTGAACTGGCTGAACGCTGGACTCGCAAAGAGTCCGATTGCAATCACGATCAAAAGGCTTTTAGTGAACATAGCTCCTCCTCGATTTCATTCTCCCGTGCTCGAAAACGATAATTCCCCTCGTCGCCTAATGTGTCAATAGGAATCTGATCCTTCCTCGGGCCTTATTCGTATGACGTTTTGGTACAATGCAGGCGTTTGAAATGGTTGGGAAGGCCCAACAAGGAGTTTAAAAAATGAGTTGGAATGAATCTTCGTTTGTTTCCGCCGATGTTCGAGATGTTCGAGTTACGGCGTTTTTGAGCAAAGTTTACGGGTGGATGTTTCTCGGGCTACTGCTTACGGCCGGAACCGCCGTGCTCGTGGCGTCCTCGCCCACGTTAATCGAAACTCTGATTTTGAATCGAGTCTTGTTCTGGATACTGCTGATCGCACAGCTTGGACTAGTCTTCTACCTTTCAGCGCGGGTGGATAAGGTGTCGCCTGTAACGGCGGCTGTGCTCTTCATGCTCTACTCCGCGATGGTAGGAGTCACGTCGTCCATCATATTCCTGATT
>DASZDV010000628.1:0-1798 GCA_035941575.1 Pyrinomonadaceae bacterium | reverse complement strand
CCTGTGATCAAACTCGCTTCCAACACGCCAGTGTTTGAACGCATACGCAACGACATCGATCTCTCAGCCGGCGGCGTGATCGACGGCACCGAAACGATCGACGAAGTCGGCCGGCGTGTGTTTGAAGAGGTCTGCCGCGTTGCTGGCGGCGTTCAGGCGAAAGCGGAAGAGCACAAGCATCGAGAATTTCAGTTCTGGGCCGAGCAGACAGTTTCACTGTAATCCATCCGGGTTCATCCGTCTTTAATCCGTGTCCACCGTACTGGCAAATGTAATTGGTGAGACCTCCGCCGACGGCCTTGATCCAACAACTCTCACCGACGTGCTTCACGATGCTCTCGACGTTATCCAACCTCACGAACGCGTCCTGGCAATCATTCCCGACAAAACGCGCGACGACAACACTGACTTTCTCTTTCCACTGGCAACAGAGTTTCTTGCGCAACACGGCATCGCATCTTTCGATGCGCTTGTCGCGCAAGGCACGCACCCGCCAATGTCAATGGCGCAGAAGCTCTCGAAGATCGGGGCTGCGAGTTTCGACGGACAACTGTTCGACCATCGTTGGGACCAGCCAGAAGAGTTGATCACGCTTGGTGAACTAAGCGGGACGACAGTCCAGGAGCTCACAGGCGGACTGATCGAGCAGCCGGTTTCGGTTAGCATCAACAAGTTATTGACGCCCGGTGTTTACGACACTGTGCTCGTGTTCGGCGCTACTGTTCCGCATGAGGTTGCTGGTTTTGCAGGCGGAGCCAAGTATTTCTTTCCGGGCGTTGCCGGTCCTGAACTGACTCACACAACTCATTGGCTCGGTGCGCTCGCCGGCATTGAAAACATCATCGGTAAAGTGGAAACGCCGACCCGACGATTGATCGAAGCGGCCACAGATCTGATAAGCGGGAGCGTGATCTCGATTAATTCTGTTGTGTCACGCGCGCCTGAAGGAGAACTGGTTACCTACGCACTATTCGCCGGAGACATTCGCGAAGCGTTCCGCCGTGCGGCTGAAGTCAGCCGGCGAGTGCACATTCGCTACACGGGCAGGAAGTATCAGACGGTTGTTGCGTTGTTGGATCCCCATTACGACGAGATGTGGGTGGGCGGAAAGGCGAGCTACAAACTCGGCGCGATCATCGAAGACGGCGGCGAGCTCATCATTTACGCGCCTCACCTGACAAAACTCTCCGAAACTCACGGCGCGCTGATTGAGAAGTATGGTTATGCGCCTCTCGAAAGCGTGCGCGACATGCTGGGCGCTTCAGCAGAGCTGCGCGAGAACTTGTGCATCGCAGCTCACCTCGCGCACGTCGCTTATGCCGGACGAACAGACGAGCAGGGAAGGATCGTTCCTCGTTATCGCATTACGATGGCGACAGGACTCGACGAAGAGACGTGTAAACGCGTGAACCTTGGTTACCTGGACCATCGTACGCTCAACCTTACAGCGTTAAATTCTCAACCCGACACACTCATCGTGAAGGACGCGGGTCGAGATCTTTATCAGGTTCAACTAAGCGACGAGGGCCATGCGGTCTGAAGGCGTGTTCTCGAGATTACAGTTCGCAATGAATTGTTCGAGCTGGCTGCGATCGAGCGGTGACGAAAACAGGTAACCCTGGCCGTTTTGGCATTCTAACTTCCGCAACAACCGCAACTGATCTTCCGTCTCAACGCCTTCCGCAACCACGTCCATGCCTAGATTTTGTGCGAGGGCGACGATCGTGCGCACGATGGCGAGATTTTCCTCGTTCTCCATCATCTGCGTCACGAAGGACCGATCGATCTTCAGTGTGTC
>DASZDV010000627.1:0-4489 GCA_035941575.1 Pyrinomonadaceae bacterium | reverse complement strand
CACGGATTTGCCTTCTGTGTAATCTGTGTCATCTGTGGCCGTCAGACGATGTTACGGATTGGAATCGGCAGCGACACGCATCGGTTGGTTGAAGGGCGCCCGCTCGTGTTGGCTGGTGTTCAGATCGCCTCTGAACTCGGCGCGGACGGCCATTCGGACGCCGATGCGTTGTCCCACGCGATCGCGGATGCGATTCTTGGCGCGTTGTGCGAAGGTGATCTCGGCGTGCACTTTCCGGACAAAGATCCGCACTGGAGCGGCGCTGATAGTCTTGAACTACTCTCGCGCGTGATGTGGCTTGCGCGAGAACGCAGTCTGCACGTTGTGAACGTCGATTCGACGGTCTTTCTGGAAGCGCCAAAACTCAGGCAGTACGTGGATGCGATGCGCGAGAACATTGCGGGTGTTTTGGGAGTTGAGACTGGGTGTGTCAGTGTGAAAGCGAAGACGGGTGAAGGACTCGACGCGGTGGGCCAAGGGCTCGCAGTAACTGCTCAGGCCGCTGTGCTTATGGAGAGCGACTAAGGCTTGAGACCACAGGACGTCATAAGAAAAAAGCGAGACGGGCTGAGTCTATCGCGTGAAGAGATCGAGTTCTTCATTGGCGGCATCACAAATGGCCGCATCGCCGATTACCAGGTCAGCGCGCTGTTGATGGCCATTTACCTCAACGGCATGGACCAGAACGAGCAGCAGAGTCTCACTGAGGCGATGCTCAACTCCGGCAACATTCTCGACTTCTCCGATATTCCCAAACCAAAAGCCGACAAACATTCCACCGGTGGCGTTGGTGACAAGACTTCAATCATCATCGCACCGCTCGTTGCCGCGTGTGACGTCTGCGTGCCCATGATCTCGGGACGTGGCCTGGGCCACACAGGCGGCACGCTCGACAAGCTCGAATCGATTCCGGGTTACCGAGTGAATCTGAGTGCGACTGAATTCAAACAAGTGTTGCAGCAGGTTGGTTATGCGATGGCCGGGCAAACTGCGGAACTCGCACCCGCTGACAAGAAGATGTACGCGCTGCGAGATGCAACGGCGACCGTCGAAGCGATTCCACTGATTGTAGCGTCGATCATCTCTAAAAAAGGCGCGGCCGGTCTGGATGCGATGATCATCGACGTCAAGGTTGGGAATGGCGCGTTCATGCGCGAGGAGTCGAGAGCGAGAGACCTGGCCCATGCGCTCGTTAGCACTGGAAACTCCTGCGGCATAAAGACGAGAGCTTTGTTGACCGACATGAACCAACCGCTCGGTTCGGCGGTCGGGAATTCCTTGGAAGTAAAAGAGTGCATCGAGATCCTGCGCGGTGAAGCACACGCGGGCGCGGAACCGGTGCTCGATCTATCGCTGGAACTCTGCGCGCACATGTTGATTCTCGCGAACGTTGACAAGACCGTTGAGGACGCACGCGCGCGTCTCCGTCGAGTGTTGGATTCGGGCGAAGCGCTGGAGTGTTTGCGTCGCAACATCGAGGCGCAGGGCGGCGAGCCGCGTGTTTGCGATAAGCCGGCCGAGTTTCTGCCTTTGGTACGCGAAAGCGTTAAGGTAGAATCCCCGCGCTCTGGCTACATCACGAGTATCGACACCACGGAAATCGGTCACGCTATTGCAGCAATCGGCGGCGGGCGCGTGCGCATCGAAGACACGATAGATCCTACTGTTGGTTTTATCTCTGAGTTGAAGTTAGGCGAGCAGGTGAAGAGCGGGGAAGCACTCGGCGTCGTCTATTGCGCCGACGAAAGCGCGGCTCGAGAAGCGAGTCAGCGTATTCAAGCTGCATATCACATCGGCGACGAACCGCTTGCGGAAGCGCAGGAGCTGATGAAGGAAGTCATTAACGAATGAAGTACAAGTTTCTGGTTCTGTTTGCACTGATCGGTGCGCTGGCACTGGCAATATCGGGTTGTCGTAGTTCGTCTGCTGCCGATGATAAGTCGAAGATCCACGTTGGTATTGTTTTCGACATCGGCGGCAAAGACGATCGATCTTTTAATGCGGCAGCGTGGGAAGGCGTGCAACGCGCGGCGAGAGATCTGCCCATCGTGCTGCGCGATATTGAGCCCGGAACGCCAAACGCGATCGAGCCTGCAATGCGCGCGTTTGCCGAACGAAACTTCGACCTGATTATCGGTGTGGGTTTCGCGCAGGCGCCGATCATGGAACAGGTCGCGAAAGATTACCCGAACATTCAGTTTGCAATTATTGATGGTGTTAGCCAGCTCCCGAATGTTGCTTCGCTCGTTTTCAAAGAGCACGAAGGTTCATACCTCGTCGGTATTCTCGCGGCGAAAGCTTCCAAGACGGGAACGATCGGTTTTCTTGGCGGCATGGACATTGGTCTGATTCACCGCTTCGCAAAGGGCTACGAAGAGGGAGCGAAGTCGGTTAACCCGAACATCCGCGTGATAGAGAACTACGTCGGCGTCACTGACGGAGCCTGGAACAATCCCGGCAAGGGGAAAGAGTTGTCGCTGGCCCAGATCGGCAAAGGCGCTGATGTGATCTTCACTGCTGCCGGCAATTCGGGTCTCGGCGCGTTCGATGCCGTCGAGCAACAGGGAAAACAGAATGGGCGCGCCACGCATTTCGTCATCGGCGTGGATTCAAATCAAAACATGGTGAAGCCGGGTTTTGTTCTCACCAGCATGGTCAAACGCGTTGACAACGCCGTGTACGACATCGTGAAGGACGTAGTTAACCATCGCTTCTCACCAGGCTTGCACGTCTTCGGCCTGGACAAAGACGGCGTGGGCTACGCGATGGACGATTACAACAAAGACCTCGTCCCTCCCGAAGCGATTCAGGAAGCTGAAACGGCCAAGAAAAAGATTATCGACGGACAGATCAAAGTGACGGACGCTATGGGAACGTAAGAACAGCCACAGATAAACACGCGTGAACACAGATCCGCGTCAAGAGACAAAACAGGAATCTGTGTTAACGCATGTTCATCCGTGGCTCAAACGTCTGATGCTTGAACTCAGAGAGATAACAAAACGCTTCGGCGATGTGCTGGCTAACGATCATGTCAACATCGTCGTTAAGCCGGGAACAATCCATGCAATCGTAGGCGAAAACGGCGCCGGCAAATCCACGGCGATGCGCATCGCTTACGGCTTCTACACTGCCGACAGCGGTGAAATCCTTGTCGATGGCCAGGTGCGCGATATCCGTTCGCCGCACGACGCAATCGCACTCGGCATCGGCATGGTCCACCAGCACTTCATGCTGGTTGAGACGATGACTGTCGCCGAAAACATCGTCCTCGGCGCTGAACCCGGCACGGCCGTCTCTCTCGATCTCAAAAGCGCCGCGTCGCAAATCAGGCAGCTCTCCGAAGAATTCAAACTCGCAGTCAATCCCCACGAACCCGTCGAACATCTTTCCGTGGGCCAACAGCAGCGTGTCGAACTCTTGAAAGCTCTCTACCGGCACGCGCGGCTTTTAATTCTCGATGAACCAACCGCAGTCTTGACGCCACTGGAAGTCGAGGAGTTCTTCGCCATCCTTCGCCGCATGCGCGAACAGGGCAAGACTGTGATCATCATCACTCACAAGCTTTCAGAAGTGCTCGCGATATCGGACGAAGTCACAGTGATGCGCGACGGCAAAGTCGTCGGGCGTGTCCAGACGAAAGACACGAACGCCGCGGAGCTGGCGCGCATGATGGTTGGACGTGAGGTTCTGTTGCGAGTTGAAAAACCGGATCCGGTGGTCGGGCGGTTGGCGTTGGAAGTGCACAAGCTTTCGGTGACGGGAACCGGCGGCGCAAAGCGAGTTGACGATGTGTCGTTTGAGGTCCGTAGCGGCGAGATCGTTGGGATCGCCGGCGTTGAAGGGAATGGTCAAACTGAGCTGATTGAGGCGCTGGCCGGGCTTGTCGATCCCGCCCAGATCACAGGCGAGATTATTGCGGACGGAAAGAGCATCACCGCGATGGGCGCGCGTGTGCGACGCGAACTCGGAATTGCGCACATCCCTGAAGACCGGCACCGACGTGGACTGCTGTTGGAATTCAGTCTCGCAGAAAACTCAATTCTCGGCGTTCATTACAGACCGCCAATCGTAGCACTCGCGGGCGGCGTCTTTCTCGACGACAACGCGATCCAGCAGCGTGCAAACGAGATCATCGAAAAATTTGACGTGCGGCCACGCAATGCGGCTTTGCCGGCGCGTGCGTTGTCGGGTGGTAATCAACAGAAACTGATCATCGGACGCGAGTATCACGTGAATCCAAGAGTGCTGCTCGTTTCACAGCCGACGCGTGGTGTCGACATCGGCGCGATTGAGTTCATTCATCGACAACTGGTGACACTACGCGATCAGGGCTGCGCGATTCTGCTTGTCTCGGCTGAACTGGAAGAGGTGACCAGTCTTTCCGATCGTTTACTGATCTTTCACCAGGGACGTATTGCAGGCGAGGTGGATCCCAAAGTTGCAACGCTGGAGGAGATTGGCTTGCTAATGACGAGAGGCCATTAAA
>DASZDV010000626.1:0-1637 GCA_035941575.1 Pyrinomonadaceae bacterium | reverse complement strand
CCATCTTCGTTCGTGATGTAAATCTTTCCGTCGGCGAGCACGGGCGAACCGCTGTATGTGCCGGGCTTGATGCGCTGTTGACCGTAGATCTCAGCGCCCGTCCTGGCATCAAGACACCACGTGATGCCACGATCGTTGACGACGTAAAAATACTTTCCGTCGGTCACCGGAGTCGGCACGTCGGGACCAAACCCGAAGGACCACAGGACGTGAGAAGTGGTTACGTCACCGCGGCCGCCTGCACGCAACGCCAGTAACGGTTTGACACGCGTCGGTGCATAGATGATTTCGTTGAACACGATGGGTGAAGCGACGATGCGATAATTAGGATTGTTGCCGGGATTGAGACCGTTTGCGCGCCAAAGCTCTTTTCCGTTGGCCGGATCGTGACCGGTGACGCAATCGCCGCCCGTAATCACGATCTCTGTGGTTTTGCCATAACGAAGCACCGCCGGAGTGGTGTAGGAGTCCGGGGATTCTTGAATCGCGTTTGTCGGGCGCTCAACTTTCCACAGTGTCTTACCGTTCTTCTTGTCGATTCGCATCACGTACGACGCGTCGTCAGTTTTCATTCCGTGAAGCACCTGAACGAACAGCGAATCTTCATACAGTAATGGCGATGAGGCGTAGCCCCAGTTCAAACCGAATGCGCCGTAGTCTTTTTGAATGTCTCTGGTCCACAGTTCTTTGCCCGCGAAATCGAACGCCTTGAGAATGCCGGTGCCTGTCATCACGTAAACCGTGCGGCCGTCAGTCACCGGTGAGGGCGACGACATGTTCTGTTTACGCATCTTTACGTTGCCGCCGCCGAGCGGCTGTTTCCACAGCACCGTGCCTTTGTTCTTATCGACGCACCAGAGGAAGAGATTGTCGCCGTCGGCGACATTCAGGAAAACGCGATCGCGCCAAATGATCGGCGTTGAGCCACTCCAACTCGGCATTGCGACTTTCCAAACGACGTTCTCTTCGTTGGTCCACTTAACCGGCAGGTTCTTCTCGTTACTGACGCCGTTGAGGTTTGGTCCACGCCATTGCGGCCAGTTTTCCGCGTTCGTGATCGAAACGGACAGCATGAGGACAGCCAAAACACCGAGAACTCGTTCGCGCATTTTTTAGTCTCCTTCGCTGTGTCAATCCGTATCATCCGTGGCTCAACTTAGGTCGAGCGCGGCGATGGTGCGACGGTCACGCAAATACAGTTTGGTTCCGACCAGCGTCGGTACGGTCCAGGCGAGGTGCTTCATTATACTTACCTTCGACACTACTTTTAATCCTTCGGGCGAAACGTTCGCCAACGCGAGGTTTCCGTCTTCATCGAGCATGATCAGCTTTCCGTCGGCGAGCACGAACGTCGTCTTCGAAAAACTGCGGTCCTGATAGACCACCTCGCCCGTCTTCACATTCACTGCTGCGAAGAACGCCGGCCCGAAATCCCCGCTCGATCCATAAACGTAATCACCGATGCGGATCGCGTTTCCGTGATGAACCCGAAGTCGTCCAGAAAACCAGAGTTCCTGGACACTGGTCTTTCCGTCCTTCTGCGCCAGTTTCAAGACGCGGCTGCCGCCGCTATACGCCGAGGAGATGAACAGCAGATTATCGTTGCCCCAAACCGGCATGCTGATGTTGAGTCCCCA
>DASZDV010000625.1:0-4500 GCA_035941575.1 Pyrinomonadaceae bacterium | reverse complement strand
ATGAGCGGAGCTTTGGTTAAGTCGGGCCAATACTCGTTCACAAACATGAGCGGCGATGTATTGCTGGCGCTTCCTCATGATGCTTCATTTCGTTTGAATGCAAAGGTCTCGGAAAAGCGGGACATTGTTTCCGATTTTCCCTTGAAGTACTTGAGCGACATTGGTCCGCCGGCAACACCCGCGGTCAGAGTGGTGCCGCCAAGTCCGAAACCTCCGGTCGTGAAAGACCCCGAGTTGCCGCCAACGAAAGACAAAGAGGCGGTGAAGGATAAAACCAAGCCTCCCTCAAAACCTGGGCCGATGGCGCAGCCAAAACCTGCTCCGACACCCGCGCCCGACATGACAGACAGGCCGGTGATAGTTGTTCCCTATGTTCTTCGTCGGATAGAGGCGATCTGCGGTACGGGCGACGCCCTGATCAGCATCTCATCGTTCGGCGGAACGGTGCGGCTGAAGAAACTCTAATCTCCCGATTTTCCCCAGAAAATCTCGGATTTTTGTCCAAACTTTATTGTCACATCCTTGTATGGGCCGGTGTTCTGACTATAGAGCAACGCAGAAGGGCCGAGGGTGGTTAGGTAACTGGTAATTCGGAACTTACTACTCTCGGCTCTAAAAGTTAGGGGTCAGGTAAATGCAAAACGCGGGTCAGGTTAGCGAAAAGAAGTCATATCGAGTCATTCTGCTGCTGGTTGTTGGTTTAGCGGCTTTCTCAAGCGCGATGAAGGAACTCAATCAGGTGCACGATCTGACACTGCAAACGAGCCGGTTATTGGCGCAGTGGTCAGGCGTTGTCATGCCTGAGGATCAGACTCCGATGTTGGCTAAAGTGGAGACCTGCGAGAACACCATGATTCCCGTGCCCCCACCACCGCCAGTCCCTGCTATACCTGCAATTGAACCGGTAGATAAAATAGTTGCTCCTGCTACGGTTCCGGTTCCCCCGGCGCCCCCGAAAGTTCGCGAGCCTCGCATTAACAAGTCGCAGCGAGCAATGCGTACTACTCATGATGCGGCGGAAGTCAGAGTGCTGCTCTCTACCGACGATTTTGTAGAGAAGAACTTCAAACACTTCTTCGAGACAGATGTGACGTTGAAAGCCCTTAAGGGAAAAACGCGGCGGCATATTTTGATCGCGCCAGACGGGCGGGACGTGATATTGAAGAGTCTTAACCGCAGTATTAATCTACGCAGCGCCAGCTAATCTCTTTCAAGAAGCGAGGCAGAAAATCATGGTTAACAGATTCCTCATTGCAGCCGTCTTACTGACCGTCGCACTGGTGGTGTCGAATGGGACCACCGCGGCAGTCGCAACGGTCCAAACGGGCAAGGCGCCACAGGAAGTACGGCCGGTTCCGGCGGTACCGTCCGCAGGCGAGTGGACCGGCGGTGAACAACCTGGCGAGCAGGTAACTGAGGAGTTTCATCAGACCTATCCATTGTCAGCGACCGGGCGCGTCAATCTTTCAAACATAAACGGCGGAGTGAAGATCAAGGTTTGGGATCGAGCCGCGGTCCAGGTTGATGCGATCAAGAAAGCTTATCGTCGCGAACGTCTCGAGGAAGCGAAGATCGAAGTGACTGCGACCGAAGAGAACATCAGGATCAAGACTGACTACCCCGACGAGAACCTCAACTTCCGCAAGGACGAGCGGCGTTACGAGAACCCAGCCATTGTTGAGTACTCGTTGACAGTGCCGCGCAAAGCGACACTCGAATCAATCGAGCTGATTAATGGTGCGCTCGACATCGATGGCGTTGAAGGTGACGTTAAAGCGACGTCCATCAACGGTCACGTCACAGCGCGCGGTCTTGTGGGAACAACGAAACTTTCGACAGTTAACGGCCCACTGGATGCCACCTTTGTGCAACTCGACGAGTCGAAGCCAATTTCGCTGGCCTCAGTCAACGGAAATGTCACGCTGGTGATTCCGTCAGACTCCAATGCGTCGATTCGTGCGGGCACAGTGCACGGCATGATCAGCAACGACTTCAATTTGCAGGTGAAGCACGGCGAATACGTCGGACATAACCTCGACGGCCAAATCGGCACTGGCGGTCCACGCATCAAGCTCGGCAATGTGAACGGCGCAATACGCATCACGCATGCCCAGGATGGACGTCCGGTCAGTCCGGGAACGTCCGTCGCCAAAACTGAAGCGGGCCGAGACGAAATGACGGGCGACGAAATCTCGCGCACGGTTCAGGAAGCAACCGACGATTTAGGTCGTTTGAAGATCGATAGCGCGCGACTGGCGCGCGAGACGCGTCAGGCACAGCGCGAAGCGCAGCGGCAGGTCAACGCGGCCATGCGCGAGGCACAGCGCGAGATGGAGCAGGCCCAGCGCGATATGCAGCGCGAACAGGCTCGTGACGAAGCGCGAGTGGTGGTCAATCGCCGAGTTAACGGGCCTCGATTCACCGGTCAGGAAACGAAGAGTTTTCCGGTGAGCGGAACGCCGCGCGTGAATATCAGCACGTTTGATGGTCCCATAACGATCCGCGCGTGGGATCAACCAGAAGTGCGCTACACGGCGACCAAGCGCGCGGGCGATGAAGAGAGTTTGAAACAGATTTCGATTCAAACCGAGCAGCAGGGACAAACGATCTCTATCAATGCGGTCAATGAACGCCAGTACAACGGCAGTGTTCAATTGGAGGTTTATGTTCCGCGTAACTCGAGCCTGCACGTTTCTTCAGGTGATGGACCGTTGACGGTCGATGGAGTTTCAGGAGACGTCACGCTCCGTTCAGGTGACGGACCAGTTACGGTGAACAACAGTAGCGGCCAACTCCATGTCTACACCGGCGACGGCCCGATCCAGATCAACAAATTTGACGGACAAGTCGAGGCGCGCACGGGCGATGGTCCGATTACTCTTGATGGAAACTTCAATGCGCTTGCTGCCCGAACCGGCGATGGCGAGATTTCGTTAACTGTTCCGGCCGGCTCGAGCTTCACTATTGAAACAAACACTGAAGGGTTCACGAACGAAGGTTTCAGTGTTTCTGAGGATGTCACTCCTTCGCCACGCCTCAAGCGTTGGAAAATCGGCAACGGCGGTCGCGTATTTGAACTCAAGACCGGCGAAGGAAGAATTTTGTTACGTCCACGCAACTGATCGTCAGCTCTGGAAGATTCTTTGGACGCGCTGCGTCCAAATGAGCGGGAACTTTCGAGGAGCTTCTAACTAACCAGTAACTCGTTTTTTTGGAGTGCGCTTCCCATGCACTCCAAGTTACGTTCTCGTTCACGGAGCGCATGGTACTTACGAACCGATTTTTGGGGACAGTTCTGGTTGTGCTTGCGTTTGCCATCTGCGCAAACGCACAAACTCCGGCCGTCGCGCCGACTCCCGCACCTGCTTCCACAAAACCGACACCTGCCGCGTCTCCAGGTTCAGCCGAAACGGCGACCAATGGTAAGCCCGCCGCCGCAGCGGCGAAGGGCACATTTGTAGTTCCCGCGGAGAAGTCGGCGCCGGTCGTGATTCCAAGGTTCGACAAAGCGCCGGTGATCGACGGAAAGCTCGATGAAGAAGTCTGGCAGAAGGCGGCGGTACTGAAGGATTTCTATCAGATTCAACCGGGCGACAACACGCCGCCATCAAAAGCGACGGAAGTGCTCCTTGGTTTTGATCCAAAGTTCCTCTACATCGCTTTTAAAGCTACGGACGAACCTGACAAAGTACGCGCCACTGTCGCGAAGCGTGACAACATCTTTAACGACGACTATGTCGGGTTCATGCTCGACACATTCAACGACAAGCGCAAAGCCTTCGAAGTCTTCTTCAATCCGCTTGGAATTCAGGGCGACGGCATCATCACCGAGGGACGTGGCGAAGATTTCAGCGTCGACCTTTTGATGGAGTCGAAAGGCATCGTCCACGAGACTGGTTTCAACGTAGAGATCGCGATTCCGTTCAAGTCGCTTCGCTTCGAAGCGGGCAAAGGGAAACTCTGGGGCGCGCACTTCTTCCGTCGCATCAAGCGATTTGAAAACGAGCTCGATTCGTGGATGCCATTCTCGCGCAGCATCGACAGCAACCTCAGCCAGGCTGGACATCTGACCGGACTGGAAGGCATTTCCGTCGAACGAACGATCGAGTTGATTCCGAGTCTGACCGTCTCGCAAAACAGCCGTTTTGTTCATTCGTTCCAACCATTCCCGGTTTCGACGGATCCTGGTCGTATTGTGAATGAGCCAGTGACGATGGATTTGGGATTGACTGCCAAGTTCATCCCGAGTTCTGCCGTGACCGTAGATCTCGCGATAAATCCTGACTTCGCGCAGGTCGAAGCCGATCAGCTCGTCGTAACTGCCAATCAGCGTTTTCCGATCTTCTTTCCTGAAAAGCGTCCGTTCTTTCTCGAAGGCATCGACATTTTCCAAACGCCGATCACCGCAGTGCACACGCGCGCTATCGTGGATCCTGATGTGGCGATCAAGACAACCGGCAAGAAGGGACGCAACACGTTCGGGCTGATGGTCGCCAGCGA
>DASZDV010000624.1:0-5455 GCA_035941575.1 Pyrinomonadaceae bacterium | reverse complement strand
GTCTCCTGCCAACGCGAAAGCGCATGATCTTGTGCGTCTTTGCTCGCGTCCTGAACCGTAATTATCCAGTCTGACAAATCCTCCCCACGAACACTCGCAGGCGGCGCTTTCGCTTCATCTCCCTCGAGGAAGCTGTCTAACAGAACGGTGTAATCGGTAAGGTCTTGTCTCACGTTTGCATTTGACGTTTTAGTGCTCAGCGCATGGGCAAGCTCGTTGAGCCGTTCGGCGGGACGCAGCCGCAAACGAACGAGATTCAGTAGACGCGTTGCGGCGGGATGCAGAGAACTGAGCCGTTTATCGCCGAGAATCTTTTGCGACTGTGCTTCGGCCTGGCCCAGTGATGCCTCCTTCTGCTCAGGTGCACCTAAGCTTCCCTTGCGCGCGAGGCTGCGCGCGACGAGGTAGACGGCGATTCGTTGCCATGGCGATTGTGAATCAGCAGCAATGGCTTCGAAATCTTTGGTCGCCTCTTCAAACTTCGTTGCATAGAAGTGTGCAGCTGCGATCTGGTAAGCGCGATCCGCTCGCATCAACGCGTCTGCTTCCGCGGGCAGCGGCTCCGGAATAAAGCTTCCGCCTGAACAATTGCTGAATACCTGATCCTGCCCGTCGACCCACGTTCTGACGGCCGCGCTGTCGGCGCCGTACTTTGCGATTCGCTGGTTTAGCGTGGCGATTGCTGTGTCGAACGCCTCTTTCTGACAGTTTAGGTAAGACTCGTATTCAAGCGGCTTTTCACGACTGCGATAGACGTTAACTGCCGGAGGATCCTGTCCCGCGACTTTTCGGCGCGCTTCAAACCACGCTTTCACCCATTCTTCTTCTCCACCCGCCCACTCAAGATTTAGCCGCTCTTTCCACAGCGCGATGACGGCGTTCTGTTCGTCAGGTGTGAAGCTCGAGCCGGAAAGATATCGATACGCGACAGTCAGATAAGAGCGCGCATAGGTCGGCTGTATGACACCAAGCCGGCCTGAAGCGAAGCGTTCCAGCGGGTAATCCGGATGGACCGTGTGAACAAACACAGCCTCGAGCATGAATGGACCACACGCGAAAACTGAAACAGAGTTGAACAGCACAAACGCGAGCAACAACGCAACGAACGAACGCAAATAGTTGCGGGTCATCGGCGGTAGACCTCCATCGCGCGATCGAGAGAGTCTTGGGTCCAGGGTTGCGGGTTGAAGATGTAGAGCCTGTTAACGACGGGTGTGTTAACTGGCTCGTCAGTGGAGACGCCGGCCGCGCCTTGGCAACGAGAGGATTCAAACGATTGGCCCGACTGGAGTCGCCGTTGAAACTGGCGGCGTTCAACGCCCATGCGAAACAACATCGGTACGGCTTCGTCGATCGGAAGGTCGGTTAACCAATCGTCACCCGCGCACCAGGAAGCGAGTGCGGTGATTGAGAGTGGGGTTTCCGGCGGTAGGTCTCGACGGAGCTTTTGCAGTAGGTTTCGGTAAAAAGTTCTTTCGGAAACGACGGCGTCGAAGTCTATTTGGACCACGGATACCGCGGATAAGTTGAGGATCTCGTTCGCGGTTTGTTGCAATTGCGAATCTGAGAGAATCGGTGGGTTTTGACGATCAGTTTCGATGCGAACGACGGCAACGAGTTTCGTGCCTGGCGCGAGTTGTAATGGCTGGAGCCGTGGCCTGACAACGACATTGTTGCCGCGCAGGTACAGGGTCTTCGCCAGAAATGCGACGCCTGTTGTTTGTGGATCGATGAACCTGAGATCCTCGGGCCGCTCCCATGCCCACAGGAATACGCGCGGCGAAGTATCAATCCTTAAAGACAGAACCACCAGCAAAAGCGGTAACAGAATAATTACACCGAGAACTCTCATTGAAGTTTGGCAGAGTTTACACCACAGATTACACGGATTTCACGGATTCGATATACTGGCTCGCTTATGGAACGTGAGACATTGGACTTCGACGTAGTCTTTGTAGGTGCTGGTCCGGCGAACCTTAGCGGGGCGTTTCACCTGGCGCGTCTTGCCAAACAGAACCATATCGAAATCGAGATCGCCGTAATTGAAAAAGGCTCGACCGTCGGCGCGCACATACTTTCAGGCGCAGTGATGGATCCACGCGCGTTGAAAGAGTTGATTCCTGATTTCGTCGAACAGGGCGCGCCGCTCGAGTCGCCCGTTAAAGAAGACTTTTTCCTTTATCTAACCGAAAACCGCGCGATTCGCTCGCCGATAACCCCCCCGCCACTCAACAACCACGGCTATTACATCGTCTCGTTGAATCGTTTGACAGCGTGGCTCGGTGAAAAATGCGAAGAGGCCGGCGTCAATATCTTTCCGGAATTTCCCGGCGCCGATCTGCTTTACGACGAGAACGACGCCGTCATGGGGGTGCGCACAGGCGACAAGGGCATCGACAAGGAAGGAAAGCGGAAGGCGAATTTTGAACCCGGCGTCGATCTACGTGCAAAAGTAACCGTCCTCGGCGAAGGACCACGCGGATCGCTTACGAAACAACTCGTTCAACGCCTCGGACTCGACGAAGGACGCGAGCCACAGGTCTATAGCATCGGCGTTAAAGAGTTATGGGAGTTGCCGGACGATCGCTATCCAGCAGGACGCGTCACTCACACACTCGGTTTTCCGTCCGACTCTCAAACTTACGGCGGTGGCTGGATCTACGGCATGCAGAACCGCGTGCTGAATATCGGTTACGTCACCGGACTTGATTACAAAGATCCGCTGATCGATCCGCACGCCGAGTTCCAACGTTACAAGACGCATCCATACATCGCGCGTCTGCTCGAAGGCGGCAAGATGATCCGCTACGGCGCTAAAACAATTGCTGCCGGCGGCTATTTCGCAATGCCGCGAATGTACGCCGACGGTGTGTTACTCGTCGGCGACTGCGCCGGCTTTCTCAACTCACAACGCTTGAAGGGCATTCACTCGGCAATCAAGAGCGGCATGCTCGCGGCCGAGGTGATCTTCGAAGCGTTGAAGAAGCGCGACTATTCGGCGAAACAGTTACAACGTTACGAAGAGGTCGTGAATGAGAGCTGGATCATTCCCGAGCTGAAGAAGGTGCGGAACTTCCATGCCGGATTCAAACATGGTCGTTGGTTGGGAATGATCAATACCGGTTTGCAATTTGTCACGGGTGGACGCTCGTGGGGACTCCTCGATCGCGACCGCGCCAGGGCCGGGCACGAAGAGATGAGGAAGCTCGAGTCTTATGGTTATCGCGGCGACAACCTCGAACAGCGTTATAACGGGTTACGGTTCGACGGCAAGACGACTTTCAACAAACTCACTGACGTGTATCACGCAGCCGTGGGCCATGACGAGGATCAGCCGGCGCATCTGCATGTGCTCGATACAAACATCTGCTCCACGCGTTGTGCTGAGGAATATGGTAATCCGTGCCAGCGATTCTGCCCGGCAGCGGTCTATGAAATGGTAGACGACGGCGCCAGCGGCAAGCGCCGCTTGCAGATCAACTTCTCAAACTGCGTGCACTGCAAGACGTGCGACATCATGGACCCTTACCAGATTATTAACTGGGTCACACCTGAAGGCGGCGGAGGTCCTGATTACAAAGGGATGTAACTGACGAACTAACCTTCGGGTTCTTCGTCCTTGATATTAAAATGAACGCGGCCGCGAATCACTTCCTCGAGTGCGATTCGGGTCGGCTTGTGTTTTTGGGGATCGATGTCGATCCGGGGCTGTGCCCCGCGTTGTAACTGCTTGCTGCGCTTCGCTGCGAGAATGATGAGGCGATACTTCGAATCGACTTCCGGAACGGCCGTCGCTTCCATTTCATTCTCTGCCAACTCTGTCGTCGTAGCCACTCGATTGCTCCTTCTCTGCTATCAGTGCATCAGTCCTCGCTCGAGTCGAACCTTTTAATTACTTCGCGCACCAGGTCCTCCTGGCGCACGCAACGAGCTCGTTCCGCATCGATAATTGAAGCGAGTTGCGCCGAGGCGCGCTCCACTTCATCGTTAATAATCACGTAATCAAAAGCTGAATACTGGCGTAACTCCTGGGGCGCATTTCGTAACCTGACCTCGAGCTCTTCCGGTGTATCCGTCCCGCGAGCAATCAGGCGTTCGCGCAGCACCTCAAATGATGGCGGCAAGATAAAGATGCTCACCGAATCCAACGGCAACTGTTGCACGCTCTCAGCGCCCTGAACATCGACTTCCAACACAATGTCCAAGCCTGCCGCCGTCTCTTCACGGACTTGCCGCTTGGCGGTGCCGTACAAATTACCGTGTACGCAGGCCCATTCCAGGAACTCGCCGGCGGCTACCATGCCTTCAAACACTTCGCGGCTCACAAAGAAATACTCGCGGCCATCTACTTCACCATGACGTGGCGCACGAGTCGTGAAAGACACAGAATAGCTAAGATTCGGCACAACTTCCAGGACGTGACGGATGATCGTGCCTTTGCCCCCGCCGGACGGTGAGCTGACGACGAAAAGTGTGCCTCTTGATGCAGTGGAGTTGCCGGTGTTAGTTGCCAATCGCAGATCTTTCACTTTACTCGACATTCTGAACCTGTTCGCGAAGTTTTTCGACCTCTGCTTTGATTGCCAGCCCAGCTTCCTTGATTACCAGATCGGTAGATTTTGAAAGGGTGGTGTTTGCTTCGCGATTCAGTTCCTGCAAGAGAAAGTCGAGCATCTTTCCGGCTTCGCCCGGCGCATCGAGCGCTTCCTGAAACTGCGCAAGGTGACTGCGCAATCGCACCATCTCCTCGCTAACGTCACTGCGGTCGGCCAGGTATGCCACTTCCTGCGCCAACCTTGCGGGATCGATTTCCACCACTTGACCGCCGCGATTTAGAAGTTCGCCGATCCGCTTTTGCAGACGCACCCGATAGGCTTCTGCTAGTCCGGCGGCTGCTGATTCGATCGTGGGCACGAGCGATTCGATTCGTCTGACACGCTCAGTCAACTCGATCTTGAGGGCTGCGCCTTCCTGTTCGCGCATGTTCTCGAGTTCATCGAGCGCCTGGTCCACCGCGGTGTCGAGCGCAGAGATAATTCGTTCGTCGATACCGTTGCGAGCGGGCTGCAAAGCGCCGGGGATACGAGCGAGCACATTGATGTCCAGTTCGCCGCCGATTTGAAAGTCCTCTTGCAGTTGTTTGAGAGCGTTAACGTAGCCCGCGATGAGAGGCCGGTTGAGTTCGTAGACCATCTGCGCTGTTCGTTCGAGACTGATCGTCACATCCACACGACCGCGCGTCAAACGCGAAGTTACTCGTTTCTTGATACCGGGTTCGAGTGAAGCCAGTTCCGATCCGACGCGGAGATGTATGTCGAGAAACCGATTGTTGACGGTCTTAAGATCAACGGAAACGGAGAAGTCATCTCCCGCCACCATCGCCTTACCGTATCCGGTCATTGATTTCATGTGCTATCGGACCTAAAGGACCTATTCGACGTATAGGACTTATTGC
>DASZDV010000623.1:0-2713 GCA_035941575.1 Pyrinomonadaceae bacterium | reverse complement strand
AGGCGTGGAAAGACCGTACGTTCGATCTGCGTGTTGACGATAGTCCCGAGCCTTTAAAGGAGTTGCGGCGTCTGGTCAGACTTCAACGCGCATACAACCACATGAACGCCGGCGACCTCGCGGTTGAGAAGAAAGACAACGACGGCGCCTGGCGCGAGTATGGCGCCGCCGCACGACTGGTTCCTGATAATGCCGAAATGATCTACTGGCATGCAGTCGCGCTCGTAAACATGGGCCGCGTGGAAGAGTCACTGCCGTTGTTTCGGAAGGTGTTTGCGATGGACCGCAACTGGATCACGCTTACACCTCGTCTGCCCAAATCAGGCTTGCTGCCGGATGATCCCAAGCTGATCCAGCGCATCGTTTCCGTAGGAGACGCGCCTCGAAAGGGCCAGTAATCTATCCGTAATTTACACGTCTTGACGAGTGCCAGGTTGTCGCTTATAAAGGCTGGCACTGTTTTGCCCCAAAACCCTCATCGCCCCGAAAAGTAAGCCGCGGTAATTCGAGCTGAGGTTAAACTGGATGCGCCCTCTTACACCCGGACAGTGGTATCTGCGTTTCACTTGCGAACGTTGTCAGGCGAAGCAGGTTCTGTTTGCGGATCTCTCGCGCGGTGAAGCACGAATCAGAGCAACGTATGTCGTTGAGTGTTCGGCTTGTCTGCACAAAGGTGCATACGAGGGCGAACAGATCGAGCGTTATCAACATCCGGCCGATCAGGAAGTTTGAGACTCACGCACGCTTCTTTCTACCACCAGACTCAAACCCATAACGAAGTAGAACACCGTAACCACTTCAGAATCGCCCCAGTTGTAATGGACCAGTCCGCTGGTGAAGAAACCGGCCAGGCCACCAAGCGCGCCGAGCGCAATTCCAGCAGTCGCCTCTCCTTCAACCACTCGCATGCGGACGATACGGATCAGCATCCACGCATAAACGCCCAACAACAACAACCAAACAATCAACGCCGGAACGCCACGTTCGAGCGCGATTTGAAGCAAGTTTGAGTGCATGTGACCGATCGGTTGCCGCCCGTTGTCGAACAAACCCCACTCGCGCCAGTGACCTTTGATTGAATCCATACCGACGCCCACCAACAAATGTCTTGGATTGTTCACGAGTAAATGGATACCCTCACGCCAAGCCATTTCGCGCCAGCTTGTCGATTGGTCTCTGGTATCGAGCAAACCGACGTTTCGTTTCTGCTGCAACAGGATCAACCCGCCCAGGATCAACGGGATCGCGCACGCGCCTGCAATCAGGAGCGTCCGTCGCGACGCACTCAACATCAGCATCACCATCGCCGACACGGCAAAACCAACCCAGGAAGCGCGGGTCACGGTCATCCCCAATGCGAAGACAAGTCCAACCACTGCAACGAACAACAACAAGCCGGACAGACTTTTCTTGCGCTCCTTCGCGAGCAACAATCCCAGCGCCAACGAAGCGATTAGTTGCAACACTTCCGCATACGTCACCCAGTGACCGTAAAAACCTGTCGCACGCCAGTCGCGGCCGCGCGACCACTCTGCGATTCCCAACTGTTCCAGCGCATTATTGCCCGGCAACAACTTTCCGCGCGGCACTTCCAGTTCCGGCACCCACTCAACGCGATAAATCCTGACCTTCGCCACTCCCGATCCGGCTGCGAGTGCTGATGCCAATTCATCGGCGTTTCCGATGGGCCGGCCGTCCACCTGCCAAACTGTGTCGCCATTCGTTATAGGCGTCGGCTGCTTGACAGTTCTTGTACGAAATACTGCTTGCGCCAACGGACTCTGCGGGTTTACACCTTCTACTTTCACACCACGCCCAATCGCTAACTGTCCTGCGGTAAGCAAAACGTTCAGCATGCACGACCCAATCAACGTTAACGCCAATAGATGGACCAACCGCACGGAGCGAATGTTCTGAGCCACTAGATAAACAATCGTGAAGAGACTTGCCGCGCGCATCTTGCCAATCGACATGACCGGGTTGTAGGAAAAAACTCCCGACACACCGCTCAAAATAAAAAATCCAAGCAATGCGTAATCAACCGGCGTGCGAAAGAAAGCAGGACGAGGATAGAAAACAAACCGCAACGCCCAGAACAACATTCCCAGTACCCAGGCAGTTTGAGTGGCGGCGATCGAATGAGGAGCAAAGGCCGCAATGAGAAATATGCACGCGATGACCGCGCGTTCGCACCATTCAGATAATCCGTAATTCGAAAACTGACTCGGCTGCATTAGAATGTTCGTGGTCTACTATATTGCATTCGGGTAATTACATGCGGCGAATCATTATTGCTTTAGTGTTTTGTGCACTGGCAAGCCCGGCGTGGTCCCAATCGACGTCACCTGCCGATGAAGTCAAAGCCATTCAAGAAGACCCGCGCGTGAAAGCGGCATTCGATCATATCGATCAGGACCGCGACGGAATCTTGCGCGAGTGGATTGCAATCACTGAAATCAACGCGCCCTCGAAACAGGAACAGGAACGCGCGAAGTTCATCGAAGGTTTACTTCGCCGATACAATCTCGACAGTCGCTACGACGCCGCCGGAAACCTAATCGCGACCCGAAAAGGGACTGCTGGCCGGCCAGTCACAGTGTTTGACGCGCACATGGACACCGTTTTTCAACCCGGGCTGAAGATCAAAGCAACTGTTCGCGACGGCCGTGTCTACGCTCCCGGCGTCGGTGACGATACACGAAACATTGAAGCA
>DASZDV010000622.1:0-3709 GCA_035941575.1 Pyrinomonadaceae bacterium | reverse complement strand
GAGAAAACGAGGAAAGCACTTAGCCAACGTGATTGTTCATCGCTCCGCCGCGGGAGCGAAGTTTCTGTCCTGGCCACAATTTCATTTTCACTTCGCGAATTATCAAACGCATCGAAGCTCGACAAACGTCTCGCGTGCGCCTGGTTCGTCAACGCGAGTTTTCGACACGCGAATCCTTCGCGATGAACTCCGTGCCAGTGTTCGCCCGGCGACCGCTTCACAGGAACGTCTCGCGTACCGGTCAACGCGGTCGATTAATGGCGCGCTTCAGCCAGCGGCGAAGCAGCGGCAATTCGAACACCCCTTTTTAAGCGCTCCGAAATCGAGAGCCGCTCATTCATTTGCTTCGCACGTCGCTGCTCCGCGAAAGTACTTGTTCTCTCGTCCAGTCGTCAGCTCTCTTCGCCCGTTCAGGCCGAAGGACGCTGCGCCTCAGGGACGGCAGTTGCGAATTGTGCATTACTGGTCGCCGTTACTTCTCGCTCCATCACGAACTAAGAGCGACAGCGCCTCGCCGCGAGCGGCAGAGCGCAAAGTATTAGTGCCGCAATCTCACCGAACCGAAGAACTCGTTTGGCGACGAATATCGAAATCGACAACAGAAATAACCGAGCGCGTGCGACATCTCGAATCCATTGTTTCGTCTGATGGACCATCGCCACGCGCGGTTTCAAATGAACAAACAGCGGTTGAGGTTGCGCGTGCGATCGAGGCCGTAAGGGCAACGCCCGTCACAAAACTCGATCCAGCGTTGATGGATCGGCTGGCGAATGACGTCATCCGTCGTGTGGAGCAGCGGGTACGCATTGAGCGCGAACGGCGCGGACTCTGAAATAGAACATGAGCAAGGTCCAACTCAAAAAAGCGACTATCACGGTCCTTGACGGCGCCGCTAAAGGTAAAGTCATCACTGTCCTTTTCAATCCGACGGAGTACAACTTCGAACGCAGCAATGCGTACAAAGCGACCGCCGTTCCCGGCCTCGGAACGCCTCTCATACAGTTCGTTAATGGTGAGTCGGATCGTCTCAGCATGGATCTGTTCATGGACGACTATACGGATCCAAAAGGACCGACTTCTCTGCAAGCGCCCGAGACGGATCCGCTCATGACCCGCGTGGCGGACCTTTTCAAGCTCCTCGAAATCGATCGCGACCTGCACGCGCCGCCGCCAGTGCGCTTCAACTGGGGACCGATGGAGTTCTCGGCCGTCATCGAGAAACTCGGTCGCAAGGTCACGATGTTTCATCCGGATGGCACGCCCGCTCGAGTAACTATTTCCGTCAGCTTCAAAGAGTACCGAACGCTCCGCGAGCAGCTTGAAGATCCGCGACGCGAGTCCGCTGACAAGACGAAGCGTCGAGTTGTCGTCGGACGCCAACAGCTCTGGTTGTTAGCGGCCCGTGAATATGACGACCCGAACGAGTGGGTGCGCATCGCACGCGCAAACGATCTCGACGATCCGCGCGAGATCAAACCTGGCGACTGGCTGTCGTTGCCGCCGATAGAGAATCCAAATGGAACTAGCAACGCTCTCTAAAAACTACGGCAACTTCTACGCGCCCGGTTACGCCGTTCGCATTGGTGGCGACGACCTCATGCGCGACCTCGTGGTTTCAGTCAGCCAGTGCGAAGTTGACTTGCAGCTTGGCGCCGCTTCGCGCTTCGCGTTCACGATCACAAATTCCTACAGCGAAAAACTTCACTCGTTTCGCACCGGCCGCGGTGACGAACTGTTGGGACGTCTTCAGTTCGGAGCTGAAGTACAGGTTTACATGGGTTATGGCGATGCGAAATCAACGCCCATTGCCGTCAGTGGACTGATAACCGAGATCACTACCAATTTTCCTGAAGGCGGTTCGCCTGAATTGAGTGTCGCCGGATACGACCACGGTTTCCCGCTCACGATCGGCAAGAACTCGCGAACATGGACCAAAGCGGCCGACAGTGATGCCGCACATGAGATAGCGAGCTTCAACAATCTCGACGCCACGATCGAAACGACAAAAGAGAAGCACGCGCAGATCGAACAAAACCAGGAAAGCGACTGGGAGTTTCTCAAGAAGCTTGCCGATCGTAACCACTTTGAGTTGTACGTTGACGAACGCAAAAAGCTTCACTTCGCGAAACCAAATGACAAGGCCGACGCAGTTGTTCGACTGATCTACGGCCAGGGTCTGCTGACTTTCAAACCGGAAGCGAACCTGGCCGGCCAAATCTCGAAGGTGGAAGTCTACGGTTGGGACAAAAAAGCGAAGAAAGCAATCGTTGGCACTGCGACCGCCGGTGAAGAATCGGGACTTACGGGAAAGAGTGCGGGCCAACGTCTCAACAGTTTCGTTCGGGACCCAAAGAAACGGCCAACGCTTCGATTACGGCAGCCGGTGTTCACACAATCCGAAGCGGATCAACGGGCCAAGGCTGCGCTGAACGAACGCGCCAAACAATTCCTGACGGGCGAAGCAGAAGCGATCGGTTTGCCGGACATTCGACCTGATCGAAATGTCGAGCTGGCTAATCTCGGTGTTCCATTTTCGAAGATCTATTACGTCCAGCAAGCCACCCACAAGATCGACTCAAACGGTTATCGCACGCGATTCAAGGTCAAGGAGACGGGACTATGACGGTAATGGAAGCGGCGCCAAAAGAAACTCAACACGAAGCCGGAGGGGTTGTAAAAGGCGTCGCCATCGCACTCGTCACGCAAAACAACGACGACGAGAAGTTGTGCCGCGTGAAGGTCAGCTATCCGTGGCACGACCAGCCACGCGAAAGTTACTGGGCGCGACTGTCAGTGCCGATGGCCGGCAACGATCGTGGCGTCGTGATGATTCCGGAAGTTGGAGACGAAGTGCTGGTCGCGTTCGAACGGGAAGACTTGAGGTTTCCATACATCCTCGGTGGACTTTGGAATGGAAAAGACAAACCGCCTATCACCAACGACGACGGCAAGAACGACAAACGAATCATCAAGTCACGCGACGGTCATTACCTGCTTTACAACGACAACAGTTCGGACGGTGAAGTAATCCTGACTCACAAGAAGGGACGCAGAATCGCTTTCACAAAAGACGGCTGGATTGTCGAAGACGAGAACGGAAACAAAGTCGAAGTAAAGAGCACGAGCGGCGAAATGACGATCGAGGCGAAAGGACAACTGAAGATTAAAGCAGCGTCGATCACGATCGAAGCGACGGGAACAGTGGAAGTGAAGGCGAGCGCAACGATGACGCTTCGTGGCTCGCTGGTGAATATCAACTAGGAGAAGTCAATGGGCCAACCAGCCGCACGCGTCGGAGATCCGACCGCTCATGGAAAGCCGCTCAGCCCCGGTCCTGGCTGTCCGACGGTTTTGATTGCAGGACAGCCGGCGTGGCGCGCCGGTTCTGACTTTCATGTTTGCCCACTGTTCGATGGACCAAAGCCACACGTCGGCGGCGTGGTCGCTGTCGGCAGCGTAACCGTAATGATTGGCGGTCTGCCGGCCGCGCGACAGGGAGACATGGTTGTTGAGGTTGGGCCACCCGATTCGATTGTTAGTGGTGCACCAACGGTGATGATTGGATGACTATCGACACGCTCTCACCCGAACGTAAGGACTTTCTCGGCCGCGGCTGGGCCATGCCCGTGCAGCTCGATCCGCGCACGGGACTGGTCGCAAGTGTTGCGTACGAAGAAGACATCAAGCAATCGATCCGGATCATTCTCGA
>DASZDV010000621.1:0-2346 GCA_035941575.1 Pyrinomonadaceae bacterium | reverse complement strand
CGCGGAGTCTCGCGCACGAAGTCGGTCCCTACGGAATTTTAGTCAACGCTATCGCCGCGGGAATTTTTGAGGGCGGGTTACGTTCGACGATTCCTGAGCATCATCAAAAACGTTACCTCGACGCCTGCGCCCTCTCTCGATTTGGTCAACCAGTAGAATGCGGCGAAGTCGTCGCGTGGCTCGCCTCGCGCCGCAACACATATATCAACGGCACCGTGATCTTCCTCGATGGTGGAACGTTAGCTTAGCCACGGATTACACGGATTACACAGATCAATCAGTGTAATCCGTGAAATCTGTGGCTAAATTGGTTTTAAATGCATTAGAATCCCGCGCATCCTCGTTGACCTGACATTCGGGCATTCCAAAGGAGTTTGAATCGTGATCCAACTCGAGCAGCTAATGGCTGGTCCTCCTCCAAAGAGGGACCGCGACGCCGCGTTCTTTTCTTACACGCGCTCCATCTGTCCCACCTGCAAAAAAGTGATCGACGCGCACATCGTTCTGCGCGACGACAAAGTGTGGATGCAGAAGAAGTGTCCCAGACACGGGTTTTTTGAAGTCGAGGTGTCGAGCGATGCCGAGTACTACACGAGGTCGCTCTCCTACACGAAACCGGGCACGATCCCTTATCGCTTTGCGACCAAAGTCGAACATGGCTGTCCGGAAGATTGCGGCTTGTGTGAGGATCACTTGCAGCACACCTGTTCGCCGATTCTCGAGATCAACGACGTCTGCGATTTGACGTGTCCAGTTTGCATCGTCCGCAATCAGCAGCGTTATTCAATGACCTTTGACGAGTTCAAAAGCGCTGTCGATCTTTTGGTTGCAGCCGAGGGCGAATTGCCGATCATGTTGCTTTCGGGTGGTGAACCAACGCTCCATCCACAGTTTTTCGAGTTTTGTGATTACGTTCTGCGTGGTCCACATGAAGGCAAGATCAAACGTCTGTTAATTTCTACTCACGGACGAAAGATCGCACAAAATCCAGCATTTGCCGAGAAGTTCAAAGCTGGTGGTATGTATGCTTCGTTGCAGTTCGACACGCTCCGAGCCGGCGTCTATCCGAGGACCCGAGGCGTGGAACTGATCGACATGAAGGTGAAGTGTATCGAAGTGATCAAAGAGCTCGACATCCCGACAGTGATTGTTCCCACCGTGTCGAAGGGTGACAACAGCGACGAACTTGGCGCCCTCGTGGAATTTGGATTGGAGTTGGAGCAGTGCTCGAGCATTGTCATTCAACCAATGGCCCACACAGGTGACGGTGGTGATGGATATCACGCGAATCCGGCCGGCCACCGGCTCACGATGCCGGAAGTGCATCAGCTTATCGAAGAACAGACGGGCTGGTTCAAGCGCGAGTACTTTCACCCGGTGCCTTGCTCGCATCCGAGTTGTTACACCGCGACATATCTCTTTCGTATGAACGACGGGAAATACAAACCGCTGCCGGAGTTTGTAAACATCAGGCAGTACCTCGATGCGATGCAGAACCGCGCGATTATTCGTTCCGACAATCAGCTCGAAAGGATGATCCTCGATTCGATTACGAATCTCTGGTCTGCCACGAAAGTTGGTGAAGACTCCGAGTTGATTATGTCGTCGTTGAAGACGTTCCTCAAAGACACTTTCAATTCGCGCAATCCATTGTCAGCCGCCGATATCGAGCGCCGTACGGAAGCGCGCAGCAAGGCACTCTTCATTCACAACTTCATGGACCCGTGGGATCTGGACGTAGCGCGCCTGAAGAAGTGCTGTACGCATTACGTGATGCCTGATGGGCGACTGATGCCCGGTTGTTCGTACAACAATCTGTACCGGCACAAAGACGAGCGATTCTTTCCCGACGCCGAGCCGGTATCGCCCGCGCCAGTAAAGATTGAAAACGGACCGGCCCTGGTCCAGATCACCGGGAGAGTCAGTCAATAGCAAGACCCGAGACAATCAACGAACTGCGAGAACTGATCCTGCGCGCCGCGCCTGACGAAAAGGCAGCGCTGCCTGTTCGTGATTGTTCCGAGGACGAGCCATTGGACGCGATCATTCCGTTTTCGTCGTTGATTTTGCTTGGCGTGGTGGTAGCGGTTGAAGATCGTTACAAGATCCGTATTACGCGCGAGCAACTTACTCGAGCCTCTGCGAGCGGCACAAGTCTTCGGAAGTTAGCGGAGATGATCGAAGAAGTAGCCACGGATTTCTAACTGATGAAGATCGATATCATTCATCCAGCGCACTACCGAGACGACGGCGGCCTCGTGCAGTCAAAGAATCTGATCGATCGTCTGGGTGCTTATCTGCCGCATCTTGGACCGCCGTTAATGGCTGCACTCACGCCGGATAAAC
>DASZDV010000620.1:0-3531 GCA_035941575.1 Pyrinomonadaceae bacterium | reverse complement strand
GTCAGTGGTCTCGCTCTGCTTTCAGAATCACATCTCACCTGTCACACCTATCCCGAGTTACGCGCCGCAACTTTCAATCTTTACTGTTGCCGCAATCGCGCTGATTGGCCGTGGGAGCAGATGCTCAAAGAGATGCTCGGCGCGACGGAAGTACGCATCAAGGTTTTTGAACGAAGGTTTAGCGAATCAACGCCTCACGTCGAACCAGCCGGAGCGCCCCGATGAGTGCGCTCGTCGCGAATTGCCCGGCCTGTGGCGGACCGGTCGAATTCAAGAGCGGACAATCCATCGTCGTCATTTGCAGCTACTGCCGCTCGGCAGTTGCACGCACTGATCGCGAATTAAAAGATCTCGGCAAAGTCGCCGAACTCGTTGAAACCGGATCGCCGCTCGACGTCGGCATTCGCGGCAAATGGAAAGACCAGAATTTCGAACTCACGGGCCGCGCGCAACTCGGTCACGAGATGGGTGGTCAATGGGACGAATGGTACGCAACGTTTTCTAACGGTTGGCTTGGCTGGCTCGCTGAAGCGCAGGGCCGTTTCTATCTCACCTTTCAATATCCGATTCCCGACGGCGTTCAGGTTCCTTCGTTCGATCAACTACAACTCGGACAAACGGTTCCCGGTCTGCCGTGGCCTACACCGCTGATCGTCGCCGAAACGGGACGCGCAACGGCGCTCGGTGCAAAAGGCGAGATTCCGTACCTGCTGACGCCCGGTGACACTAACTTCTACGCCGATCTCTCGGGCGTAAATCGTTCGTTCGGCACGCTCGATTACAACGAATCGCCACCGCTCGTTTTTCTTGGTCAAGAAGTCACACTGGCCGAACTCGGCATCACGACGACGCGCGCGCCCGAACGTGAAGAACGACGCGTTGGCGCCGCACAATTGAGTTGTCCCCATTGCGCTGGTCCACTCGAACTTCGCGCGCCCGACAAAACCGAGCGCGTCACTTGTCCAAACTGCAACTCACTGCTCGACGTCAATCAGGGACAACTCGAGTACTTGAAGTCACTCGAGCCGCCTTCGTTTCAGCCGCTCATTCCGATCGGATCCACCGGTGATGTGCCGGAAGGAAAGATGACTGTTATCGGAGCGATGCAACGTAGCGTGACGATCGAAGGCGTTCAATACTTTTGGACGGAATATCTTCTTTACCACCCGCAGATCGGTTTCCGTTGGCTGGTCCATAGTGACAACCACTGGAATTACGTGCGGGCGGTGCCGCCCGGTGAAGTCAACGAGTCGCTGAAGTTTGCGCAGTACGGAGGTAAGAATTATCGAATTTTCCAGGACGCGCAGGCTCAGGTCGAATGCGTGCTGGGTGAGTTTTACTGGAAAGTGGAAGCGGGCGAAAAAGTGCGCGGCGTTGATTATGTCGCTCCACCTTACATGCTCTCGAAGGAAGTATCGACGATTTACATCTCGGATCCTGAAGATCCTTCGAAGCAAAAACGCGCCGCGGGCGAGATTAACTGGTCACTCGGCACGTACGTGACAGTGCCGCAGATGGAAAAGGCGTTCTCGGTAAAGGATCTTCCCACACCGGCGAACATCGCACCCAACCAGCCTTACAAACACTGGTGGGTTTATAAATACTGGCTCGCGTTTCTCGGCGTGCTGGTGTTGGCGGGTCTCCTTGCATTCATAACTTCGGGTTCGACGCACGACGTCTTTTCACAAACGGTGACGCTTCCACCGTTGCCGAATGCAGACGGTACGCAGGTGTTCTTCAGCCAACCGTTTGAACTTGCCGGGCGGCGCAACATCCGCATTGTTGGCGACGCGCCGGTACAGAACACCTGGGTCTATCTCGAGGGTGATTTGATCAACGACGAGACGGGCGTGGTGCAGTCGTTTCCGATCGATATCTCTTACTACCAGGGCGTTGAAGACGGTGAGTCGTGGACCGAAGGCTCGCAAAGTGATTCGGCGTACACGTCAGCAATGCCCGCAGGCAGATACATTCTGCGGCTCGAAGGACAGTGGGAGCGCTGGCAACAGCCGGCGTCGGTTGAAATCAAGGTCCAACAGAACGTGACGCACGGATTCAATTTTTTGATCGCGTTGATCGTGCTATCGGTTGGGCCGATCTTGATGGGCATTTATCACATCGCCTTTGAACGGCGACGCTGGTCAGAAAGCATGTTTACCGAGAGCGGCTCGGACGACGACGATGATGATTAAGCGGAGGAAAACAAGTTGCTAAAAACACTTTACACAATCTTCGGTGTCGGTGTGGTGGCGTTGTACAGCATGGCGGCGATGCTTGGTTGGGAGATCAGCGGAGGCTCGCGCCGGCAGTTGCCGCCTGACGCGCGGCAGAATGGTTATCGTTCGTTTCACTTCTGGCACTACGGTTTGCACGGAGGAAAATGATGCTGAGTAAATCAATCGTCGGATTGGTGGTATCACTCGAAGCACTATTGCCGGTGCTCGTCACGACGCTCGTTTTCGTTTTGTTGGGCCTGGTGATTTTTGCGCTTGCGTTTTTGGTGATCGCAAAGGTGACGCCGTTCTCAGTGCGCAAGGAGATTGAAGAGGATCAGAACGTGGCGCTGGCGATAGTGATCGCTTCCGTGATCCTCGGCAGCGCACTGATCATTGCGGCCGCCATTCACGGCTAAACACCGGTTCGATCTTCGGTACCAGCGACATGAAACGCCCGCCGCTACTCTTTCTCAACGTTCTCATTGTCGCGACCTGCGGTCTGATTTATGAACTTCTGGCGGGCACTCTCGCGAGCTACGTACTCGGCGACTCTGTTACTCAGTTTTCTCTAATCATCGGCATCTACCTCTTCGCCATGGGCGTGGGCTCGTGGCTCTCGCGATTCATCGAAAAAGGCCTCGCGCGCCGATTCGTCGATATCGAGTTGGCAGTGGCGATTCTCGGCGGCTTTTCCGCGCCGCTCTTGTTCCTCTCGTTTGCGCGCGTCAGTTACTTCTACATCGTTCTCTACTTCATCGTGTTTGCAATCGGCGTCTTTGTCGGTCTCGAAATCCCGCTTCTGCTTCGCATACTGAAGGACCAGGTCGAATTCAAAGAGCTGGTGTCACGAGTGTTGGCGTTTGACTACATCGGCGCTCTGCTCGCGTCGATTCTTTTTCCGATTCTGTTCGTGCCTCGGTTAGGACTGGTGAGGACGTCGCTGATCTTCGGCATGCTGAATGCGGGAGTTGCGTTGTGGGGCACATGGTTGTTGCGGCCGCTCATCAAAGGACGAATCATCGGATTGCGCGTGCGTTCCGCAGTCGTGCTGGCGCTGTTGTTGATTGCTCTTGTTAAGGCAAACACGCTGACTTCACTCGCGGAAGACGAGATGTTTGCGGACGAAATCGTTTACGCGAAAGACACACCTTACCAGCGCATTGTTATCACGCGTGGCCGCGCGGGGTTTCAGTTGTTTCTAAACGGGAACTTGCAGTTCAGCTCGACCGATGAGTATCGCTATCACGAGGCACTCGTTCATCCGCCGATGCTGCTGGCAAACAGTCCGCGACGTGTGCTTGTGCTCGGAGGTGGA
>DASZDV010000619.1:0-2411 GCA_035941575.1 Pyrinomonadaceae bacterium | reverse complement strand
GAAAGCAAGGCGCACGTACATTCCACTCGAGTATCGCTTCACGGGCGTGTCTAAAAACTTCTCGACTTCCGCAAAAGCCACGATCTGATCAAACTTGCGCACGATTTCGGCTTTGTGCATGCCGATGATCGCGCCGTTCAGAAAAATGTTTTCGCGCCCGGTGAGTTCCGGATGAAATCCAGTGCCGACCTCGAGCAAAGAACCGACTCGTCCGCGTATCCGAACCTGCCCGCATGTGGGCTTGGTGATACGCGAAAGAATCTTCAACAGCGTGCTTTTTCCGGCGCCGTTGCGGCCAATGATTCCGACTGGTTCACCCTGCGGAACGTCGAATGAGACGTCTTTCAGTGCCCAGATCGATTCCTGTTTGCTTTTGCGGCGAAACGGGTTCGCCACCGTTTCAGCGATGACGTCGCGAAGCGCTCGATATCGCTCGCGTTGGCCGATCGCGTAACGCTTGCTTAAGAGTTCACAACTGATCGCGCTCAAACGATGTCAGCGAACTCCTGTTCCATTCGGCGAAAGTAGTAAAGACCGCCAACCAACAGAACTAAAACAACGAGAACCGAGACTGACAACATCGCTCTCGGAGGTTGAGATTTTCCCAGGAGTGCCCACCTGAAACCTTCGACTACGCCAACCATTGGATTGATGCCGTAGAGCGCTCGCCACTGTTCGGGCACGATCGAACTGGGGTACGCAACCGGAGTTGCGAATAACCAAAACTGGACCAGGAAATTCATCGTGTAGCGAACATCGCGAAACTGCACGTTCAAAGCCGATAACCACAGACCGACCGCGAGCGCCGTCAGGATTGCGAGCAGGATGAACGCTGGCAGCGCGATGATGGGCCAACCAGGCACGATGCCGTAATACAGCATCATGCCGAGCAAGATCGTGAAAGCGATAAGAAAGTCAAGGAGCCCGCTCAAAACCGCAGCGATCGGGATCACGAGCCGAGCGAAATAAACTTTCGTGATCAGGTTCTGATTGCCGATGAGACTGTTGCTGGATTCTGTCAGCGCGTTTGCGAAAAGCTGCCACGGAATTAGTGCGCAGAAAGTGAAGATCGGGTACGGAATGCCGTCAGAGGGGACCTTCGCAAGGCGACCGAAGAACAGACTGAATACGACCATCATAAAGAGCGGCTGCATCACCGCCCACGTCGCGCCGAGTGCAGTCTGTTTGTAGCGCACCTTTATGTCGCGCCAAACGAGGAAGTAGAGCAGCTCTCTGTATTCCCAGAGTTCGGAGAGTTGGAGAGGAATCCAACGGCTTGGCGGGGTGATTAAGAGTGTCGGAAGCTCTTCTGAACGAAGGTCAGATGCGACAGTGCTCATTTAATCGAAGTGCCGCTGCTACGGGAAAAAGGGAGGCAGGGACAGCGCGAAGCGCGCTGCCCTGGATGACAGACAAAATACCAAAACAAAATTAACTCAGGCGCTGGTTTGTTGGCCGTAATACTTCTCGCTGTAATAACGCTGGTAATAATAATAATCGTGCGACTGCACTTCCGTATTATTCAAAACCACACCAAATATCTTCGCGCCAACTTCCTGCAACAACTGTTTCGAACGTCTCACGATATGACGCGAGCTCTTCCCGCCCTGGACCACCAGCAGCACCCCATCAACCATCGTTGAAATCAACACACCATCCGTAAACGAACTCACGGGCGGCGAATCAATCACCACGTGATCAAAATGATTCTGCAAAACCGACAACAGATGGCTCATCTGGTCGGATCCGATTAACTCTGCCGGGTTTGGCGGAATTGGACCAGACGTCAAGATCCCCAGACCGGTCGCTTCGTCACGGCTAACCATCCCAAGAATCTCATCTTCAGAAAGCGAACTCGAAAGAATCGAACTCAACCCCAGTTGGTCGTGAACGCCAAAAATCGAACGTAATCTCGGCCGGCGCATGTCAGCATCAACAATCACAACCGAAGCGCCTGTTTGCGCAAGACTAAACGCGGTGTTTACGGCGGTGGTCGTCTTCCCTTCTCCCGGTAAACTCGAACTAATAAGTAATGTCTTTGGCGCGCGTCCTGCCGACGACAACAGAATCGACGTGCGCAAGTGGCGATACGCTTCCGCGAGCGGCGAACGAGTATCGACATTTATCAACAGCTCTTCATGCTTATCGTTGTGCCCGTTTCCATTCCGCTTCATGAGCGCCTTCGACGTACCGATCAAACGATTCCCCACAGCCGATCCTACAGCGGGAATAACAGCGATTGCCGGTAAATGTAGTCCACGTTCAACCTCTTCAGTCGAATGCACCGTGTCGTCCATGTATTCGAGAAACAGCGCGAGTCCAACTCCCAAACCAATCGACAAAAAGAACGCTACGAAAACCGTGCGCGTCCGATTTGGTCCAACCGGCGCATCCGGCGCAAGGCCGTAATC
>DASZDV010000618.1:0-2505 GCA_035941575.1 Pyrinomonadaceae bacterium | reverse complement strand
GTTCCAGAAAGCGTGATTCGAGTTCAACTCGCTCGTACGCACTGAAAGCTCATTGGCGTAGACCTGATACTTCGCACGCCACTCGCGCGCGCCGCCTGTCATGACGCGCCAGGTGTTCTTATTGATCTTTTCCCACTTCAGCGGCTGTCCCGCTGCGTCTGTGGCAGCGAAGTCTTGCACGTGTCGCTCAAACTCGCGGACGAGATACGAACCGGGCGTCCAGACCGGCATCAGAAGCTGTTCCTGTGCGGGAACGGTAATGGTTGGACCACGTTTGACGGCGACCTCGATATCGAAAAGGTGCGTGTGCGGCCGCGGCATCGCCACGGTGAAGGAGATTTCTGGCGCGGAAGTTTGAGCGGCAGCAAAACTTGCAAAAACCAGAACCAGAAGTGCCGTCGGGACACCGCCGGCGAGTGGGCGAATCTGCATGTTTGGAATGTTACTACGAAGGGTCGCGATCCTGTAAATTTCGCCAAACTTTTGCGACTTCTGGCTAGTCAAATGAGGCATCAATGAGGGGGGCCTATGAAAGTAGTTGCATGTCCGCAGTGCGGAACGAAGAACCGTGTTGATGAAATCAGGCTGGTTAACGACGAGGCGAAGTGTGGTCGCTGCGGTATGAAACTCGAAGCCGGCGCCGGAACCAGCCGGGCCGGCGATGGCAAAGCGAGGAAACCACACGTAGTCACCGACGCTTCGTTTCAACAGGAAGTGCTACAAACGTCTGGTGAACCGCTCCTCGTCGACTTCTGGGCGCCGTGGTGCGGACCGTGTCGCGTCGTCGGCCCAATCATGGACCAACTCGCCGCCGAATCCGACGGCCGCTATCGCATCGCGAAATTGAACGTTGACGAGAATCCGATGACAGCCTCGCGCTACCAGATCGCCAGCATCCCGACGATGCTGATCTTCAAAGACGGTGCGTTGATCGATCGAATCGTGGGCGCGCAACCCAAACAGGCGATCGCTGAGAGACTCAGTCGCGCTGCCATGAACCATTGACTTATTGGTATCATCTCGCCGCTCTGTCACAAGCTCGCAAGAAGGGGCTACGCCCATGTTTCGCAAACTGATCGCCACCTCCTCAACGTGGTTCACACTGCCGATCCGTCTGGGCTTAGGCGCTGTGATGATCGCGCACGGCTCGCAAAAAGTACTCGGAACTTTTAATGGCCCAGGTTTCAAGACATACATCAGCGGCACGACACCGTTTGGTTTCATGCGGCCGGCATGGCTGTGGCTCTCTCTCGCAGCGTTCTCAGAATTTGTCGGCGGCATCCTGGTGCTGCTCGGATTTCTCACGCGTGCCAGCGCGTTCTTCATTGCATGCGTGATGCTGACGGCAATCATCGGCGTGCATTGGCCCGGCGGATTCTTCGCCGCCAATCGCGGCTACGAGTACCCGATGAGTCTATTGGCAATGGCGTTGGCGTTATTGATTGCCGGTGGCGGACAGGCTTCAATCGATAAAGGTTTGAGCGGAGGACGCAGATAACCGCGACTCCGAGATGAACCGTTCACCGCTGATCGTCATTTTCACAACTGTCTTCATCGATCTCGTCGGCTTCGGGATCGTCATCCCAGTGTTACCGTTCTACGCCGAAGGCACGATCTTCAACGCGACTCCACGCACTGTCGGACTGCTCTTCGCGTCGTACTCAGTGATGCAACTGATCTTCGCGCCGATTCTTGGCGGTCTCTCCGATAAGTACGGTCGGCGCCCAGTTCTGTTCCTTTCGATCATCGGCACCGGCATTGGCTTTCTTATTCTTGGACTCGCCAACACGCTCTGGATGCTCTTCGCCGGCAGAATTCTCGACGGCATCACCGGCGGCAACATCTCAACGGCGCAGGCCTACATCGCCGACATAACAACAACTGAGAACCGCGCTAAAGGAATGGGCTTGATCGGCGCCGCATTTGGTCTTGGTTTCATCTTTGGACCAGCAATTGGCGGCATCCTGAGCCGTTGGGGAATCCATATTCCGTTCTTCTTCGCGGCTGGACTCTGTTTCGCCAACGCGATGCTTCTCTATTTCACTCTACCGGAAACGATCACTCCGGATCATCCGGCACGAAACCGCGCCGCCGGCGGTCGCGGCCTGAGCCAACTGATCGAATCATTGAAACAACCGCGTCTCGCGTTTGTGTTAACGATCTACTTTCTGTTCATCGTCGCGTTTTCGATCATGACGACGTCGTTTTCGCTCTACACGATGTTTCGCTTTGGTTACGACGCGCAACACACCGGGTATCTGTTCGCTTATGTTGGAATAATTGCAGTGATCATTCAGGGCGGACTGATCGGCCGACTCGTAAAACGTTTCGGAGAGTTGCCGCTTGTAATTGTCGGCGCGTTTTGTTTCGCGATCAGTTTATTTGCGGTGCCGTTTGTCGGTCCGGCCGCAGGAGGACTGGCAGCGTTGCTAATCGGCGGAGGCGTGTTCTCTGCGGGAAACTCGCTAGCCACGCCGGCGTTGACGAGTCTGGCTTCGAAGAGTG
>DASZDV010000617.1:0-4417 GCA_035941575.1 Pyrinomonadaceae bacterium | reverse complement strand
AAAGCTCTGGCCCATCTGCGGTATCGGAGTGGCGAACATGTGATGCACCCACAAACCAAAACCGATGAAACCGGTCGAGATCAGCGACAGGACCATCGCCGTGTAGCCGAAGATCTTCGTGCGCGCAAACGCCGCGACGATCGACGACACAAATCCGAGCGCGGGGATGAAGATGATGTAGACCTCGGGATGGCCGAAGAACCAGAAGAGGTGTTGATACAGAATCGCGTCACCACCTTCAGCCGGATTGAAGAAGTGCGTATCGATCAAACGATCGCTCGCGAGCAGACTGCTGGCTAACATCACGGCGGGCATCGCGAAGATGATCATGAAGGATGTGACGAGTTGCGCCCACACAAACAGCGGGAGGCGATTGAGTGTCATCCCCGGCGCGCGCATCTTGAAAACAGTGCCGATGATCACTATTGCCCCCGCCAGCGACGAGATTTCAGTAAACGTGATCATCTGAGCCCATATATCGACGCGTTTTCCGGGTGAAAATGCAGGACCTGCGAGCGGAACGTAGGAGAACCAACCAGCATCTGGTCCAGTGTTCAGCAGAAACGCCGTGTAAAGCAGAATGCCGCCGATCAAGTAAACGAAGTAGCCGTAGAGATTGAGGCGTGGGAACGCCACGTCGCGCGCGCCGACCATCAGCGGAACGAGATAGATGCCGAGCGCAGTGACCATCGGCACCGCGAAGAGAAACATCATCGTCGTTCCGTGCACGGTGAATATCTGGTTGTAGAGATCGGGGTTGAGAAAATGATTGTCCGCCCGTGCGAGTTGAATGCGCATTAGCGCTGCTTCGATACCGCCAAACACGAAGAAAACAAATGCGGTGACGATGTAGCGTAATGCGATGGCTTTGTGATCAGTGTCAGTAAAAACGCCGCGCAGCCCTCGCGGCGGCGCCCAGGTGCGTTCGAGTTCCTCGCGCTCGCGCTCCATCTGCGCCGCAAGCTCTTCATCAGTGATCTGTGGTAACTCGTGGCTCATTTCAAACTCTGTAAATAGTCGACCAACGCATCCAGATCTGCCTGGCCCAGGTTGTTCTGCGGCATCTTGTTTCCCGGCTTGAACTGCTGCGAGTCAACAACCCATCGCGCCAGATGTTCGCGTGTGTTGCTCAGCGTTGCCGCAGCGATCGTGTTGCGGCTTCCGACGTGGGTCAGGTTTGGTCCAATATTCGAAGCCGCAGGAGTGCCGTTAATCGCGTGGCACATGACGCACGTCGATGTGAGAAACACTTGCTGTCCGCGCCGCTGCGAATCGGTTGCCGGTGGCACTGACCCTTGCGTTTGGTTCTGACGCCACGCGTTGAACTGGTCCTGCGGATCGGCAACGATCCAGAGCGCCATGCGCGCGTGTTGCAAGCCGCAGTACTCGGCACACTGCCCGCGATAGACACCGGGTTTATCTACCTGTAACCAGATCGTCGAGACTTTTCCCGGAATCAGGTCCTTCTTGCCGCCGAGGTTCGGCACCCAGAAACTGTGAATCACGTCGCCGCCGCGCAGAGTGAACGTCACCGGTACGCCGACGGGAATGTGAATTTCGTTCGCGGTTGTAAAAATGTTGCTGGCGTCTACGTCGTTGTAACGGACTTCCCACCACCACTGCTTTCCGGTGATTTCGATGGACAAGCCGTTTTTCTGAGACAGGTCAGCGGTTAGTGAGCGGCCGGTTGAGAAGCTGTAGAGTAGTAAAACGAACAGCACAAGAGTCGTCAGGGTTACGGCACTAAGCACGGCGTTTCGGCGCCGCCGCACTTCGCTCGGCGACGGATCAAGAACCGGATTGAGATCGGATGCACGCCTACCCTTCACAATCGCGATTCCCAAAGCGATCATCACGAGCACAAACACGGTGGTGCAGACGTAGAACATCAACCACCACAGCCGGCTCAGGCTATCAGCATGCGGCCCAGCCGGATTGATCGCGTTCTGAATCCCTCCGCACGATGACAGAAATCCCACTGCGCCACACGCCATCAGGACGAGGTTTTTTTGTGTGAGATCCCTCATCGGATCGGTCCCGGTGATGTTTGCTTCGGCGTCTCGCGTTTTGTGCGCTGCTCTGAGCGGCGCGCGTTCATGTCGTCGTTCCTTGTCGGTGCGACGTCCTTTCTTAATTGCCCGCTCATCGAACGAACGTAAGCGACGAGTTGCCAAACCTGGTTGTCGGGAATCTTCTGCCGAAATGACGGCATACCGTTCGGCCGTCCTTCAATGATTGTCGAGTAGATGTTTTGCGGCTGGTCGCCGTAGATCCACTGTGCATCCATCAACGCTGGTCCAATGCCGCCACCGCCGTTGAAATGACAACCCGCGCAGTTGTATTGACTGAAGAGACGTTTACCTTCGTTCGCGTCGTAAGCACGTTCGTCCGATTGGTTCCTGACGGGAATCGGCAGGCCCGCACTGCCGGGATGAATGTCGCTCATCGTTACGTCGTAAGACTTAAAGGTCGAAGGCGGCGCGGTGAACTGACGTTGCTCGCGTTTGCAGCCGGCCGCAGAGAAACACAGATAAAAACAGATGACACAGATTAGAGGTCTACGCACCACTGCCTCCTTTCTCCAGATCGACGCGCGGGATGCCATACGTGGCAAGGATGCGATCGATATCCGAGCGCCGTTTCTCCAAAACTTGCTCGACCTGATCTCTCAATTCCTGATCGCCACGGCGCACGCCCATCGAGATGTCGAAGACAAACGGCAGAAACGGTTGATCGATTTGCGGTGAAACGGGCACAACTTCGAGCGGCACACGCGACTGCTTGGCGAAGTAACCGGCGAGCGGTCCCCACACAATCGCCACATCGACATCGCCGTTCGCAACGGCATCGACTATTCGCGCCGGGGGATTTGGTTGGCTGTAGTCACCGTAGACTGTATAGCCTTTGACATTTTGGATGATGTTGCGGCGGCTGAGCGCATGCGCAGGCGGCGCGTTGCTGAAATCGTCACCGATGATCTGCACGCCGATCTTGAGTTGCTTCAGTGTGGGATCGTCCAGCGAACTGAGATTGAGATGTCGATTTTTGCGCGAGAGAAAAACGTAGGTCGAGCGATAGTACGGTTTGGTTGTCAAAGCCATCTCGAATCCGGAAGGTACGCCGATCACGACGTCGCACGCGCCGGCGCGCAACGTATTGCGAAAGAAGCCGCGGCGTTGAGCCCACCACGTGTATTCGACGCGCTCGCCTAGATCCTGGGCCAACAGTTCGGCAATCTTGTTTTCAAATCCCTCGCCCTTCTGGTTTGAGAACGGGAGGTTGTTTGGATCTGCGCAAACGCGGAGCACGCCACTGGGGCGAGTTATGGCTTGAACTGGAGGTGGCGCTTGATGAGAGCAACCGGAAACACAGATTACACAGATAAAAAGCGAATTAAGGAAGCGCAAAGACATACAACATGCCTCCCTTCGTCGTGTGCGCCGGCAAATCTCCCATCGCGCCAACAAACCCAAGTGCCCCGGTTTGATCGCGCGGGTCGAGTCCTCCCGCAACGATCGCGCCCGACCATCCGCCAACGCCCGCTAGTATCGCCACGTACTGCTTTCCATCTGGTCCACGATACGTGATTGGCTGGCCAATAATTCCCGAGCCACACTTGAACTGCCACAAAAGCGTTCCGCTCTTTGCGTCAACGGCCTTGAACCAGCCGTCCATCGTTCCGTAGAACACAACGTCGCCGGCCGTTACTAACGCACCACTCCAAACCGGAAAGTTCTCATTGATGGCCCATACCTTTTCATTCTTAACCGGATCCCATGCGAGAAACTCGCCGCGATTCCCACCCGGCCCCGCGTACATGCGCACGTTCGCGCCGACGTACGGCGTGCCGACGATGTAGTTTGCTTCCAGACCTTCCTGGTCCATGCAGAGGTTCTGGTGCGGGATGTAGAGCAGTCCGGTCTTCGGCGAGAACGCAGAGGGTTGCCAGTCTTTAGCCCCCGGCGCGGCCGGACAGATCTCGCGAATCACTTTTCCCGTTTCCGGCTTCTTCTCGTCGTTTGGAATCAACCGGCCGCTGTTCAGATCGACGCCTTTGGTCGAGGTGATATAAGCGAAAGGATTTGCAGAGAGCACCTGACCGTTCGTGCGGTCCATCACGTAGACATAGCCGTTGCGCTCGGGACGAACGAGCACCTTGCGCTGCTGGCCGTTCACGGGCATCGTCATCAGGATCTGTTCGTTCACGCCGTCGTAGTCGTGCAGATCGTGAGGGCTGAACTGGTAGAACCAGACTGCCTCGCCTGTGTCGGGATTGCGCGCGAAGATACCGCATGTCCACTTGTTGTCCCCTGGACGTTGATCCGGATTCCAGGGACCGGGATTCGCCGTGCCGTAGAAGATCAGATTCAACTCCGGGTCGTAAGAGATCCAACCCCACGTCGTGCCACCGCCAATC
>DASZDV010000616.1:0-16104 GCA_035941575.1 Pyrinomonadaceae bacterium | reverse complement strand
GTCATGGCTGCGCCGACCGTTTCACCAAAGCCCGTGACCAGATTCACGACGCCTGCTGGAATTCCTGCTTCCTCACACGCCTTCACGAGGTTGTAAGTAGAAAGCGGCGTGTCTTCGGCGGGTTTAATCACCACTGTGTTGCCGCAGACTAACGCCGGGATCAGTTTCCACGAGGGAATGGCCATCGGGAAATTCCACGGCGTGATGAGTCCACAAAGTCCGACGGGCTGTCGCACACACATTGCAAACTTGTCGCGCATCTCCGCTGGCGTCGTGAAGCCGTGAAGCCGGCGTCCTTCGCCGGCTGTGTAATACGTGCAGTCGATCGCTTCCTGAACGTCGCCACCGGCCTCTTTCAAGACCTTGCCCATCTCGCGAGTCATGTCGGCGGTGTAGCGTTCTTTATCGCGAATCAGGATTTCGCCGAGTTTGAAGAGGACCTCCGCCCGTTTCGGCGCGGGCGTGTTACGCCAACGATCGAAAGCGCCTTGCGCAGCATTTACGGCGGCGTTTACGTCGTCGCTGGTTGAGAGTGGAAATCGTCCGACGATGTCGCGCGTATCGGCCGGGTTGATGTTTTCAAACATCTCTCCCGACTGACTGCCGACCCATTCGCCGTTGATGTAGTTCTGATAAGTTTTGACTGCGGTGCGGCTCGCGACGGGTCGCGAGTTGTTCTTACCGCTGGTTTTGGAAATCGCCTTTTTTGCCTGAGCCATGATCTTACTGGTAAGTGAACTGCACGATCAGCGGCACCAGGCGATCGCCCTTCGTGTCTCGTTGCAACCTGGTTACGTTCAAAACGATCGGATCGCCGGCTTTTAGATTGTTCAGTACACGTTGAAAGTCGACGAGCGTATTTACTGGAACTCGATTGATGCGATTGATGACGTCGCCTTCCGCCAGCGCCATATTGCCTGTAGGCGGAACCCGGATTTCAGCGATAAGACCGGTCGGATCGATGTCTTTGATGAACAAACCCTGAACGCCGGTCAATCGGCGATCGGCGAGTAGCTGGGGCGTCAGTTCCGCGAGAGTTACGCCGAGATGCAGCGCGTTGCCGCGCGGGTCAATATTCTTCGGAGCCGGTTTGGTTGGTTCAACCCAATCGCGCAACGTTGACGGCGGACGTTCGCCTAACGCGACGGTGGCGGATCGCTTATCGAGTTTACCGTTGCTGTCGCGCAGGAACACGAGCGTTACTTGCTGGCCCACCGGCGTACTCGCAACGCGCTGAATCAAATCCTGCGCGTTCGTCACCGGCGCTCCTTCAAACTCCACAATGATGTCGCTCGGTTGGAGTCCAATCTTCGCAGCGGGAGTGGTCTGACCGTTTTCGACCGGAGTAACTGCGGTTACGATCGCGCCCTTCGCTTCCGACATTCCATAAACTTTCGCGTACTCGTCGTGCACCGAGTCGAGGTTGATTCCAAGGTAACCGCGCTTAACTTTGCCCTGCGCGACGAGTTGCTTGTAGACGAAAGACGTCTCGTTTGCCGGCAGCGCGAAGCCGATGCCGTTGTAGTCGCCGGTGGAAGTCGCGATCTGAGAATTCATTCCGATCACTTCGCCACGCATGTTGACGAGTGGTCCACCGCTGTTGCCGCGATTAATCGCTGCGTCGGTCTGTAGAAAACGTTGGAAGACGTTGAAGTACGGGCTCTCGCGTTCCTTCTTCGAGATGATGCCAGCGGTAACAGTCTGATCGAGACCGAAGGGCGAACCCATTGCGAGTACCCAATCGCCGACTTGCGCGGCGTTTGAATCTCCCAGCGTTACGGTCGGCAGATCCCTTGGCGCGTCAACCTTGATCACCGCCACGTCTGTTTCGGAGTCCACACCGACCACAGTGCCGCGATACTTTTCACCGGACTGCAAACCGACGATGATGCGCGCCGCGTCTTCGATGACGTGATAGTTGGTGAGAATGTAACCCTTGGGACTGACGATGAAACCGCTTCCGACGCCGCGTTGCGGACGGCGCGGCGCACGGCGAAACATGTCGAGCAGAGGATTGGGCGTCTGGTCCTCTTTATCTTCGTCCTTTTCGGTGGGTTCGGCTTGCGCCTGCGTGGTTTCGATGTTAACCACCGCGGGCTCAACACGCCGTGCGATTTCGGCAAATGATGCCGATAAAGCTTCGGGCGCCCGGGCAATCTGAAGCTCGTTCTGAGCCACGATAGTGCGCCCGGACAACATCGCGCCGATACCGATGCCGGCGACTAGACACGCTATGGCAAGCGCCGCGATCCAGACACGCAGTTTGCGCAGAATCGTTCGCTCCTGCTCGGTCGTGCGCTGGTTAGAAACGTCAAACATATTTCACCACCTTCTTGGTTACCGGTCCGCTCCCACGGAAAAGGCTAAGAGTATAGCGAAAGGGCTGTCGCGGAGCAAAAAACCGTTATTTCCTTCATTTAGGCTGCCGCTAGCGGGACAATCCCCCTTCCCTTTCTGACTGGCGCTAGCGTCACAACCGAGGGAAAGGAAATTTTAAGAAAGGGATGACTCAAGAAGGCAACAGAAGAATGACTGAAGAAGGCGCTGTCTTATGGTCGGAGGAGGACTTTCAAGATGCCTGGCGCGCGGGCGCGGTCCATCGCCTGTAGGCCGTCAGCAAGTGAATACTCCTCACTGATCAGGCTATCGACATCGACCACCTGTTTCTGCAAGAGATCAATCGCGGGTTCGAAACGTCCGCAACGCGAACCAACAATCGAAATCTCGTCAACGACGATGCGCGAGGCGTCCATTTCGGTCGCGCCGTGAAACGTCGACTTCAGAACCAGTTTGCCTTTCGGGTGAAGGAGATTGAGAGCGAGTTGAAAACCTTCGGCGGCGCCTGAGGCTTCGACCACGACGTCGAACTCGCGTTGACGGTTTGCTGCTTCGTTAGGGGTTGAAGTTTCAATACCGCGCCGTTCAGCGATTCGCAATTTGGACGAGTGTTTACCGACGAGGAGCGTTGACGCGCCGGTGAGTGATACAACTTGCGCGCAAAGCAGACCGAGTTTGCCGTCGCCGATTACTGCGACGCGATCATTTTCGTTGATCTCGACGCGCTCGAGAATGCCGCACGCCGCGGCGAGTGGTTCGGTGAACACTGCTTGTTCGTCGGGAACGTTTTCCGGAACGGGAATCAGATTCACCGCCGGGAGTTGCAGAAACTCAGCGTGCGCGCCGTCGCGACCGACGATTCCGAGAACGGTGCGTGAAGCGCAGTGCCGTGGATCGCCATTGCGGCAGAGTTCGCATTTTCCGCAGCCGGCATTGATTTCGCCGACAACGCGCCGGCCGGTGAGAGTTTGGTCAGTACTGCCTTCAACAATCCCAACGAACTCGTGTCCGATGGTTCCATTGAAACCCGCGTAGCCGCGCGCGATCTCGAGATCGGTATTACAAATCCCGGAGAGCAGTACGCGCACCAGTGCTTCATCCGCGTTGTGCGGCTGCGCAATTTCGCTAATAGACAAACTCTTGTTTTCAACGCGGAGGGCGAGCACTAGAACGACTTACTCCTGGTGTACGCGTTCTGCGGCGTGAGTTCGATAACCTGTCGTGGTCCAACAACCGTGACAGGCAGACGCCATTCGAGTTGTTCGTCGCCGGATAGTGTCGCATGCAGCCACCAGCTTCCCGGTGCGAGCACCACGGAGCCGTGTCCCTGTTTGTCGAGTCGCGTGCTGATTGGCGATCGGCCTTTCATGCGTTCTTTGAGGAAGTCTTCGAAGCGTTTACCGGCGCGAGGTTCAGTAAAGAATTCGTGACGCACAGCGACGAGGTCTACTGGGTACAGGCTAACCGGGACATCCAAACCTGGACCATCATTCTCTGGTTGATGCAGGACGATTTGGAGATTGGTGGTTCGAGTGTCTACAGCAGTTTCGGAGGTGGTGACTGGAAGTTCACGGTACACCAACCAGCCAGCGCCAACGAGCGCTCCGACGAGCGCAAGGCGCAGCGCCATGATTACGAGGCTGCGAATCGACACCGGAAATTTGCTGCGACGTTCTTGAGACACGATTCTGTCGGCCCTTCAGGCCTTCTCGTTTTGTTTTGACTGATCCAGAGGCTGGCGCCTCTGGCTACCTTCTGTCCGCGCCTTCGGCGCTTCGTTCGTTACTATCCTCTCAGGCCGCGCACGAATTTGACCAATGCGTTGGCCTCCTCCTGATTAAGCTTGTTGCTGAACGCGGGCATGTTCCCGCGCACGCTTCGCCCGTTCATGATGGAATTGAAAATGCGCTCGTCGGTTACGTCGTCCTGCCACTGCGCCTCAGTGAAATCGCGCGCGTGGCTGAACTTTCCCTTGGACGTTTTCGCGCGTCCGTCGCTGCCGTGACACGAGACACAGTAGCGTCGATACAACTGCGCCGCACTACGCGCCGTGTCGTTGCGCTGCGTCGATGCGTAGACCGCAACACCCGCGAAGCCCGCAACAGACGTTAAGGCTGCGACAAAGATAACTATGACCACTGCCGAGTAAACTCGCATCATAAAACAGGCGCGCTGCGACGCTAGTTTTGTGTATAGTGCAAAAAATTTCAACCGCAGATAGAATCAGGACAACTGCCTTGACCGAAATCGAGATCAACAAGCTGCGTGAAGAGTGTGGTGTCTTTGGCATTTACGGCCACCCCGACGCCTCGCGACTGACCTATCTTGGGTTGTACGCTTTGCAGCATCGCGGCCAGGAATCGTGCGGCATAGTGGCGTCAGACGGCGCCGAACTTCGCCTCGAACGCAAGATGGGACACGTCTCGGAAGCGTTTGACCAGTCGACCCTCGACCGTTTGCGCGGCGCGAGCGCGATTGGACACGTGCGCTACTCGACCGCCGGCGATGTTTCGATTCTCGAAGCGCAGCCGTTCCTGGTGATTTGCCAACACGGGCAAATCGCAGTTTGTCACAACGGAAACCTGCCGTTCGCGCGCGAGGAACGACTGCGGCTCGAACGCGACGGCGCGATCTTCTCTTCCACTTCCGATACTGAAGTTGTGCTGCATGGCGTCGCGCGTTCGCGTGCGCCGGTGCGCGACGCCATCCCGCAAGTGTTGCGCGAAACGGAAGGCGCGTTCTCGATGCTCTTTCTAACGCCAACGGAACTGATTGCGATTCGCGACAGCCGCGGATTTCGTCCGCTGGCGCTCGGACGGCTGGGCGATGCCTGGGTTGTGGCCTCGGAAACGTGTGCTTTCGATTTGATCGACGCGCAGTATGTTCGCGACATCGAACCCGGCGAGATGATCGTTATCGATCAGGACGGTTTGCGTTCGTCGCATCCGTTGCCGGAACAGAAGCACTCCATGTGCTTGTTTGAGCACGTGTATTTCGCGCGTCCTGATTCGCTTGTTTACGGGCGTTCGATCAACGAGTCGCGTCACAAGATGGGGCGGCGTCTGGCGGTCGAACAGCCTGCTGATGCAGACATCGTGGTGCCGGTGCCTGACTCAGGCGTCGCGGCGTCAATCGGTTATGCAGCGGAGAGTGGACTGAGTTTCAGATTTGGTCTGGTGCGCAATCACTACGTCGGCCGCACGTTCATTGAACCGCGACAATCGATCCGCTCATTCGGCGTGAGAATCAAACTCAACCCCGTGCGCGATCTCATCAACGGCAAACGGATCGTTTTGATTGACGATTCGATCGTGCGTGGTACGACGTCGAAAAAGATCGTGCGCATGGTTCGCGAAGCAGGCGCGAAAGAGATTCACGTGCGTATCAGTTGTCCCCCGACGATCAGTCCCTGTTACTACGGTGTCGACACGCCGAACAAGTCAGAACTGATCGCCGCCAACATGTCGGTGGAAGAGATTCGCCAGTTCATCGAGGCCGACTCGCTTGGTTACTTGTCGCTCGAAGGAATGATCGCCGCGACCGGCGTCAGCCCTGATTCGTCATGTGTGGCTTGTTGGAACGGCAAGTACCCCACGCGCATCACCCGCGATGCGGAAACAATGTGGGAACGCGAGCACGAATCGGAGCCACAGATTACACAGATTGGCGGTTGAGGACTTCTGAGTGGGACGAGCTACGCGAGGTTGTGGTTGTGCGGTTGCAGTGCTCGTCGTGGTGGTCGCAGCTGCGGGCTTCGCTTATTGGAAGTATGTTCGTCCGTGGTTGCAACGGCAGCCGCCGCCCGCCTCAGGTGGTGAATTGACAGTTCGGATTCTCGATGTTGGTCCAATCAACGGCGACGCGATCTTGATCTCTTCACCGGCAGGCAAGACCGCATTGATCGACGCAGGCGATACGAGCAAAGGCAAGGTCGTCGTCGACGCACTCAAGCGCTACAACATTCAGCAGCTCGACTACTTCATCGCCACGCACCCGCATCCCGATCATCTCGGCGGCAGCGCCGAAGTTTTCAAAGCAGTAAAAGTTTTGAACGTGATCGACAACGGCCAGCAACCTGTCGTTCCACCAGGTCTTGCACCCGCGCCTTCGGCTTCCGCATCCAGGAAATCCGCCCCGGCGCAGCCATCCGTTAAATCCGTGTCCAAAAAACCCTTGGGCAAAAAGCCACCTTCGATAACCAAGTTCTACGACGACTACAAAGCGGCAGTGAGCTCGAGCGGCGCTCATTACGAAACCGCGCGACCAGGCGCCAAATACGATCTCGGTGGCGGAACGCTCCTCACGGTTCTCGCGCCATCTGAACCGTTCTTCACGAAAGAACAGATGCGTACCGGCGGCAACGAGCCGAACGCAAATTCGATCGTCGTACGTCTTGACTACGGCTCGTTTTCAATGTTGCTGGCAGGCGACGCGGAAGATCAGACAGAACATCGCTTACTGACGAAAGAGTTGGACCTCGAAGCGCGCGTGTTGAAGGTCGGACATCACGGTTCGAAGTACGCTTCCTCGAACGATTTTCTGCAACGCGTGAAACCAGAGATTGCGATCGTGTCGTGTGGCGCGTGGAATCGTTACGGTCATCCTGCGCAGTCAGTGCTCGATCGTTTGCGCGCGGCAAACGTGAAACTCTATCGCACTGATTTGCACGGCGAGATCACGATCACGAGCCGCGGCAAGGATGAGATAGGCGTCAAAAGCGCGAAGGAGCCAACTGAAGACGCATGGGCCGGACGCACCGCGCAGAAGGACGATTCATCGCGATCCGGATTCATTGCTTATGGCGATTTTGGACCACCACCACGTCCGCCTCAACCCAGGAAAGCAGCCAAGACAAGCGAATGACGAAATCAGTTTCTTACAGCGACGCGGGTGTTGATATCGACGCCGCCACTCGTGCCACCGATCGCATCAAGGAGTTGGCGCGCGCCACATTCAACGAGCGCACGCTTTCGGAGATCGGCAGTTTCGGCGGGATGTTTGACGGCGCGTTTCCGAATCTGGCGCAACCGGTGCTCGTCGCTTCGGCAGACGGAGTTGGGACCAAACTAAAGATCGCGTTTGCTACGGGCGTTCACAATACCGTCGGCCGCGATCTGGTTAATCACTGCGTGAACGACATTCTCGTGCAAGGCGCGCGCCCGTTGTTCTTCTTGGATTACGTGGCGACGGGCAAGTTATCGCCGCAGGTAGTTGCGAGTGTGGTCGAAGGCGTCGCGAACGGTTGTCGTGAAAATGGCTGTGCGTTGTTAGGTGGCGAGACAGCCGAGATGCCAGGGTTTTATGGCGAAGGTGAATACGACATCGCGGGGTTCATTGTTGGTGTTGTCGATAAGACGAAAGTTATCGACGGTAAAACGATCGCGCCGGGAGACATCTTGCTTGCGTTGCCGTCGGCAGGTTTGCACACGAATGGATATTCCCTCGCGCGCAAGCTGTTCTTTGAAGTGGCCAAATACGAACTTGGTATGTATTTGCCGGAGCTGGCAATGACTGCGGGTTACGCGCTATTGCAGCCGCACGTAAGTTATCTACGGCCGCTCGAAGGTTTGCTCGATCGCGGAGTCATCAAGGGCCTGGCGCACATCACTGGCGGTGGAATGATCGACAACATTCCAAGAATTCTTCCGGAAGGCACTGCGGTCAGGATCGAAAAAGGTTCGTGGCAGATCCTGCCGCTCTTTGAACTACTTCGTGTGATCGGTAACGTTTCTGAATTCGAAATGTATCGCACGTTCAACATGGGCGTAGGCATGGTGATCGTTTGTTCGCCGCGTGATGTTGACGTCATAAAGTCCCACCTCAAACAACGCAGCGACACGTTCTATCAAATCGGCGAAGTAGTTGACGGCAATCGTGAGGTGCTGCTCTGAGAAGAATTGCGATCCTGATTTCCGGCCGCGGCTCAAACATGATCGCGCTTCACGACGCGATTCGCACCGGAAAGATTCCAAACGCTGAAATCGTTCTGGTTCTAAGTGATAACGCTGATGCGGCTGGTTTGCAGTTGGCCCACGAACGCGGAATTGAAACGCTCGCAATCGAACGTCGCGGCCGCAAACGCGAAGAACACGAACAGGAGATCATTGCAGCGCTTCACGAGCGGCGCGTCGACCTGATTTGCCTGGCGGGATACATGCGACTGTTGTCGCCCTTTTTTGTTTCGGCGTTTCCGCGGCGAATCCTCAACATTCATCCGAGTCTCTTGCCGTCGTTTCCCGGTCTCGACGCGCAACGACAAGCGCTTGAACACGGCGTGAAGTTCAGCGGCTGCACAGTTCACTTTGTTGATGAAACACTCGACAATGGGCCGATTATCGCGCAGCGCGTAGTTCCGGTGTTGGAAGGAGACACTGTCGCATCGCTCTCAGCGCGAATTCTCGAACAGGAACATCAGCTTTACGCAGAAGCGGTAGCGTTGGTGCTGAGCCGTTAGGTGGACTCTTTGTGATCTGACTTTCTTTGACCAAGCGACTCAGCTCGCTGAAACGCGGCCCACACCGCCTTCGACAACACGGTCCGCAAACTACCTTTCTCCATCTGATAGATCGCTTCTGCTGACGTTCCGCCTGGTGATGTCACCATGTTGCGCAACTCCGCAGGATGCTTGTGTGATTCTCTCGCAAACAAAACTGATCCGAGCATCGCCTGGTGGACCAGTTCCTCGGCGACGTGTCGCGAAAAACCCATGTGTACGCCGGCGTCGATCAAAGCTTCCATAACGAGAAAGATGTAAGTTGGACCAGTGGCACTGAGCGCCGTCGCCATGTCGATCTGGCGTTCATTCTCAACGCGAACAGTTTTACCGAGCGCTTCGAGCAGTGCGCGCACGTATGTTTCCTGTTGCTCACTTACTGCCGCACTCGCCGTCCACGCGGTGACGCCCTCACCGATTTGTGCGGGCGTGTTTGGCATCGTGCGCACCACCGCCGCGTGCAACAGTCCATCGCTTATCGTTTGTATCTTCGCGCCGGCCACTACTGAAACAACCAATTGATCCGGGTGAATTGAACCTTTGAGTTCTTCGAGTACCCTTGGCAGACGCTGCGGTTTCACAGCAAGAATCACCATCGAACCCGTGCCCGCTGTATCGGGCGCAGCTGCCAGCGCGGCCTCGCGGTTGTGCTCGAACATTTCAATGCCATACTTGACATGAAGTTCCTCGCGACGCGCGAGCCGTGGATGACTCCCGACGACGTTGTCGGGGCTGACTAGTTTCTTTCTCAGCAGTCCGGCAATCATTGCTTCGGCCATCACGCCGCAACCGATGAAGGCAAGACGGCAGTCTTCCAGTGCGCTGGTGGGATCGCGAATCAGCTCTGTTGAGGTCTCAGTAACCATGTTTGTGAGGATAGCGCACCGTTGAACAGATCAGCTACTCTATCGCCGCGATGAGTGCTACGACGCCGACAATGACGATAGACGAACAACTCTCCTACCTCGGTAAGGGGACCATCGAGATCATTCGCGAGGCCGATCTGCGTGCAAAGCTGGAAAAGTCGGCGAAAACCGGCAAGCCGCTGCGGATAAAACTCGGCGCCGATCCAACCGCGCCCGATATCCATTTGGGCCACACGGTCGTGATCCGCAAACTCCGCGCGTTTCAGGAACTGGGCCATATCGCGATCTTTCTCATCGGCGACTTCACCGGAATGATCGGCGATCCGTCAGGGACGAGTGCGACGCGGCCGCAACTCACGCGCGAGCAGATCAACGCCAACGCTGAGACTTACAAGGAACAGATTTTCAAACTGCTGGATCCGGAAAAGTCAGTCATCGATTTCAACTCGCGTTGGATGGACACGCTCGGCTCTGCCGGTTTCCTTCGACTCGCCTCGCACGTCACCGTGCGACAGATCCTCGAGCGCGACGACTTTCAACAACGACTCGCGCAAAACCGTCCGCTCGCGTTGCACGAAGTGATGTATCCGCTCGTGATGGCCTACGACTCAGTCGCGTTGGAAGCAGATGTCGAGCTTGGCGGAACGGACCAGAAGTTCAACCTGCTGATGGGCCGCAATCTGCAACGTGAATACGGCCAGGAGTCGCAAGTAGCGATGGTCATGCCTTTGTTGGAAGGAACTGACGGCGTCCAGAAGATGTCGAAGAGTTTGGGTAACTACATCGGCATCAGCGAACCGCCACAGGAGATGTTCGGTAAGGTAATGTCGATCTCTGACGATTTAATGTGGCGCTACTACGAACTGTGTACCGACCTTTCTCTGCCTGAGATCGACCAGCTAAAGCGCAGCGATCGTAACCCGCGCGATATAAAGGCAGACCTCGCAAAAAGAATCGTCGCCGACTTTTACGCCGAAGCCGAGGCACGCGCCGCTGAAGATCATTTCAACTTACTGTTTCGCAGTAAGCAGGCGCCGGAGGACATTGAAGAGAGAACGGTAGCGAGTGGACCGTGGAAGCTGCCGCGTTTGTTAGTTGAACTCGAACTCGCGCCATCGATGGCAGAAGCGCGCAGGCTGATTGAGCAAGGTGGTGTGTATGTCGACGGGGAGCGGTCGCAGGCCGATCTTGACGTCAACGCTGAACGGTCGTTCCTGATACAAGTCGGGAAGAGACGCTTTATCCGAGTAAGAGGGAACAGAGATTAACGCGCATGTCTGCGACGGTCGCCACCGACGAGGTCTTGATCATCGAGACGCCGGAACGTGTGCCGCTCCATTTCGCTCTCGCGTCGATCGGAAATCGCTTTCTCGCGTGCGCGATCGATCACGCAATCCAGGCCGCGATCCTCGTCTTGATCTTCGTCACCGCACTGATCCTCGCGAACGTCTCCAGCACAACTCTCGAAACCACGATCGCGAGCGCGCCGAAGTGGGTTTACGCGGTCATGATATTACTGATTTTCCTCACGTTTTCCGGTTACTTCGGTTTTTTCGAATGGCTCTGGAGCGGACAAACTCCAGGCAAACGCTGGATGAAGCTGCGCGTGATTCGCGAAGACGGACGTCCAATCACTTTCTGGGAAGCGTCGGTTCGCAATCTCATCCGTAGTCTCGACATGATGCCCGCGCCGTTTTATTCGATTGGTTTGATCTCAGTCTTTGTCACCGAACGCGATCAGCGCGTTGGCGACATGGTGGCCGGAACCGTTGTTGTTCGCGAACGCGAAGCAGAGGCGCCGCCGTTCGCACAAGTCTTTGCGAGTCCGGTGAGTGATCCGGCGTTACGCCGTTCATTCAAACCCGTGGACTTCACGGCCAATGTAAACATTCTGACTGAGGCGGAGATTCAAGTGGTGGAAACGTTTCTTCGCCGCCGCTGGGATCTTTCAGACGTGCCGCGGCAATGGATGGCCTGGCGCGTTGCGCTACCGATTCTCTATAAACTTCGGCCCGGCTACGACCTCGCTTCTTTTACTTACGAAGGTTTCCTCGAAGAACTCCTGCACCGGTACCTACAGGAACATCGTTTCAGTGCAAGTTAGTCGCACTAGTTAGTGCTAAACCTTTTCAGTTGGAAATCGAAGAGCTTGCCGGCTTCGATCGGATCCAGCGTAACGCCGTGCAGCGACGCCGCGTACGACATGACCACGTCTCTGCCTGCCGCCAGCTCCTCAGCCGTGGGCAGGCGAACTTCGTCCGGAACGACTCCGTGATGCTCGAGACTGTTTCCGTCAGGCATGATCATATCTGCGACCGTGACGCTGACGCCGTAAAAGATCACGACGTCGAGGCCGGTTTGGTATCCGTACTGGCGCGAAGTCATTACCGCGCCGGCTGTCTGATCACCGATGACGGTTCCGCGCTTTTCGAGCTGCATTGTTCGCGCCAGGAGTTCAGACGCGGAAGCTGAGTCGCTATCAACCAGGATTGTGAGTTTGCCCGTATAGGTTTTGTCGCCGCGTGTTTTTGCAATCAGTGGCTTGGTTTCTTTACGCTCCTTGCTATCAGCGATCTTCACGTCGTGATCACAAAAGTTGGCGACAAGGCGCTTCATAGTCGATACCCAACCGCCGCCGTTGCCGCGCAGATCCAAAATCAAGCCTTTGTACTTTTTTGCTCTCGAGATCGCGTCATCGCCAATCACCCGCATGGTCCAGCCATAATCGACTTTCGTCTGGTGCTGAGGCGGAAGGAAGAAGGTGTGTGAGTCATCGAATTCGATCAAGACCTGCGCGATGATGCCCAGGATCTGACCGATAGAGGCGGCTTCCTTGATCTTGTCAGAAGCGACCTGGAAGCGAGCGTCGCGGTCCATGCCACGGTAGTTCGGATCGTAGTAGTTCTTCTTAATCTCATCTTTCAGCTTCATCAACATGATTTGACCGCGTTCACGATCGCGGCTTCTACTTTCTGCGCGTGTGTGACGGGGATGAAATTGAGAACGACGAGACCAAGAATTATGAGGGTGAGAAACGTGCGGAAATAAGTGATTTGACCGCGTAGTTCTCGTTTGTTAGGCTTCAAGGTTTTCATAGGGGCGGTATTCTAAACAAAGGACGACGACGAACGAAAGATATGGTTAAGGATGTTTTCATACTTGGCGGCAAGCGCACGCCGATGGGTGAATATGTCGGCGTGTTGAAAGACATTTCAGCAATTGATCTGGGCGCGGTGGCGGCGCGCGGAGCACTCGAGGCCACCGGCGTCAAACCGGAAGAGATAGATCACACGGTTATCGGTAATGCACTGCAAACCTCTGGCGACGCCATTTACGGAGCGCGTCACGTGGCGTTGAAGGCGGGCGTGCCGTTCGATCGGCCTGCCTTCACTGTCAACCGGCTGTGTGGCAGCGGTATTCAGTCAATTATCTCAGGCGCGCACATGCTGCAACTCGGCGAAGCACAGTCGTGCCTCGTTGGTGGAATGGAATCGATGTCTCAGGCGCCGCACGTCATTCGTGGCGCGCGCTCCGGTTTTGCGCTGGGACAGGGAAAACTCGAAGACAGTTTGATGGTCGCGTTGCTTGATACGTATTGCAACACGCCAATGGCCGGAACGGCGGAAAACCTGGCGCGCAAGTTTGAGATCTCGCGTGAGGAGCAGGATAAGTACGCGCTGCGTTCGCAACAGGAAGGAAAGCGCGCGCTAGATTCCGGTTATCTCAGACAAGAAATCGTTCCGGTGGAAATAAAGTCGCGCAAAGGCACTCAGTTGGTGGAGCACGACGATCACCCGCGACCGGAAACGACGCTCGAAGGTTTGGCGAAACTCAAACCGGCATTCGCTCACGACGGATTTGTGACAGCCGGAAATGCGTCGGGGATTGTCGATGGCGCCGCTGCGTTAGTGATTGCGAATGAGGAGTTCGTTAAGGGAAGAGACCTGAGGCCGATGGGCCGGATCGTGAGTTGGGCGTACGCAGGGGTTGAACCTGAAATCATGGGCATCGGTCCGGTGCCGGCCACGCGCACGGCTCTCGCGAAGGCCGGGTTGTCAATCAACGACATGGATCTCGTCGAAGTGAACGAAGCGTTTGCTGCTCAATACCTCGCCGTGGAAAAAGAACTGGGTTTGGATCGTGCTCGCACAAACGTCAACGGTGGCGCGATCGCGCTCGGACATCCGTTGGGAGCGACTGGAACACGGCTCGTTTTGACGTTGCTGCATGAACTGCACCGGCGCAATGGGCGATATGGTCTGGCGACCGCGTGCATCGGAGGCGGTCAGGGCATCGCGATGATCGTCGAGCGCGTGTAAGGAAATTGATCTCCTGATTTTCCAATAAATCCAAATTCTTGAGTAAGTTTCGGCGACTGCGAAAGATCGGTGATTTAGTTAACTATTGGCATAAATCGTCTTCGTCCGACGCGGTCCCGCAAACCCCTATTCGGCACAGGTATTGCGAATTTTTACGTGTGATAAACGGACCGGTTGCGTTGCTTTTGTCCGGCTCACATTTTTCACGAAGATTTAATAGCTTCAATCATGACTTAGACTTGCGAAAGGCGAGCCAAGCGTGATAGAAGTCGCGTCTTGCTTGATTAGCCATTCGTCATTCCTTCTGAAGTTGATTCAGGTGCACTCAAACTCGACTAAATTACCGCGCTGCCTAATGGGCTGACGCGCATTGGAACGTTAACTCATTGCCTAAGGAGTTCCCCAGTATGTCGAAAATCATAAAGGTTTCTTTTGCAGGCCTGCTGGTGCTCGCTTTCTGCGCTATCGCTTTTGCGCAGTCGACGACCACCGGTGCGATAGGCGGCGTAGTAACGAATCCTAACAAGGAGGTTGTGCCCGGCGCTTCGGTGACGGTCAAGAACCTCGAAACAAACAAGGAAGAAACGGCCACCACGGACGACACGGGACGTTTCAAAGTCGCCAACTTGCAGCCGGGGAAATACTCCGTCACGGTCAACTCATCAGGCTTTAGCCCGATGTCTAGCGAGAACGTGATCGTTGAAGTCGGCCGCGAAACGCCACTTGAAATCTCACTCTCAGTCGGGCCTGTGACCGGATCCGTCGACGTCAGCGCTGAAGCTCCTGTTATCAACACAACACAACAGGACTTCTCGACTAACATCAACCAGACATCAATCAACGAGCTTCCGATCAACGGACGTCGCTGGTCCAACTTCGCGTTGCTGACGCCGGGCGCAGTTCCCGATGGCACGTTCGGTCTGATCAGCTTCCGCGGTATCTCCGGCCTGTTGAACAACAACACGATCGACGGCGGCGACAACAACCAGGCGTTCTTCGCTGAAGAGCGCGGCCGCACGCGTATTAGCTACTCGATCAGCCAGGCCGCTATCCGCGAGTTTCAGGTCAATACTTCAAGCTACTCAGCGGAGTATGGCCGTTCCGCCGGCGGCGTGGTCAACGCGATCACTAAGAGCGGCACAAACGAGTTTCACGGCGGCGTTTTCTACTATCAACGCAACAACAAGTGGGGCGCCCGCAACCCGCTCGCGTTTCGCTCAGTGCCGAATCCGAATGGTACTGGATTCGTCCCCGAGGGTTTCAAACCCAAGGACGTGCGGCACCAGTTTGGCGGCACGATCGGCGGGCCAATAGTGAAAGACAAGGCGTTCTTCTTCTTCAGCTACGACCAGCAGAAACGCAATTTCCCCGGTCTCTCGATCTTCTCGCAAAATGGTTTTCTTAACACCGCGAACCGCGCCAACATCCGCGCCCGCGGACTTACTGACGCGCAAATCGATTCGGCTCTCAGCTTCTTAAACAGCATCTCTGGTCCAGTGCCTCGCACGGGCGATCAAAAACTCTTCCTGCCGAAGGTTGATTGGACCATCAACGACTCAAACACTCTGACAGTGAGTTACAACCGGCTGCGCTGGGCATCACCGGCTGGAATTCAGACGCAAGCGACTAACACGCGCGCCATCGACAACTTCGGCGACGACTTTGTCGAGATTGACTCGTTGAACGTCAAACTAGCTTCGACTCTGACTCCGAACCTGCTGAACGAGTTTCGCATGCAGTGGGGACGCGACAACGAGTTTCAGTTCAGCCAACCGCCCGCACCAGGCGAGCCAACCAACGCTCCCGGCGGACGTTCACCACAAACCTTCATCCAGAATGGCTTCTCGTTCGGTATGCCTGAGTTTCTCGACCGCGCTGCCTTCCCGGATGAACGACGCTGGCAGTTTGCCGACACCGTCACCATGACGACCGGCAATCACACGTTCAAGTTCGGTGGCGACATCAACTTCGTCAAAGACATCATCAACAACCTGCGATTCCTCGGTGGTGAGTTCAACTACACCGGCGCCAATGGTCTTTCCGACTTCATCGTCGACTACACCAACTTTACGTCGGGTGGTGCGATTCG
>DASZDV010000615.1:0-2105 GCA_035941575.1 Pyrinomonadaceae bacterium | reverse complement strand
CAATCGCTACGTCGGCGCGTTCCAAACTCTTTCGCGCCATGATGACCGACAACTTCTCGGCCATCTCATCCGTCTTTCCTTTTCTTCGGATGCCCGCTGTGTCAACAAGCCGAAATCGTCGTTCAGGCGTCTCCAGCAGCGTGTCTATCGCATCGCGTGTTGTGCCAGCCAGAGGCGACACAATCACTCGATCCTCTCCCAACAGTCGATTCAACAGCGACGATTTCCCAACATTCGGACGCCCCACAATCGCTAACTGCAATTCCCTTTCGTCATCCGTTTCATCCGTGCTTATCTGTGGCTCGGTTTTCAACAACTCGACGATGCCATCGAGCAACTCACCAACTCCAACGCCTTGTTCCGCCGACACCGGATACACGTCTTCAAATCCAAACCGATAAAACTCCGTACTCTCACTCTCCAAACTTGCAGAGTCGGTCTTGTTCGCCGCAACCAGCACGGGCTTTCCCGTTCCCCGCAATAACTGCGCAAGCTCTTCGTCCAACTGCGCAATGCCTTTGCGCGCGTCCACCACCCAAATCAGCAGATGCGACTCCTGAATCGCCATCCCCGCCTGCTTGAGAATGTTCGCCGGTATCACTGCGTCGTCATCGGGCACAATCCCACCCGTATCGACGAGCGAAAACTTTGTTCCGGCCCACTCCACCTCTCCGTAAATGCGATCGCGCGTGATCCCCGGCTCATCGCCGACAATGGCCCGCCGTTGTCCAATCAGCCGATTGAACAGCGTTGACTTCCCGACATTCGGACGGCCCACAATGGCCACCATGGCGCGGCTGGATTCCATTAGAAGTCGATAGCTTACAAGGCGTTCTAATCCGGCATCAATCCGTGGTATAAGCCTCTAGTCTTCGAGCACGTTTTTGAAGGGAACTCTGTATGAGACGCTTTCTCGCCATTCTGTTAACGACCCTGGGCCTAAGCTTTTCCTTGAGTGCGCAGGAACATACCAGACGTCCACCTGCGACAGCACCCGCGAGACCGACGCCCACTCCCACTCGAGCGCCGGCAGCGACTGAAGACGATAGTGGGTGGGTGAAGTTCAACTCGCCGTCTGGGCGCTTCTCCGTGCTGATGCCGGAGACTCCCCAAGACAAAACGGAAACAACGCAAAGCGAACACGGCCCTTACACGACACACCTCTTCGTTGTCCGTGACACGCGAAACGTATATCTAATTGGCTGGGTCGATTACGATCCGAGTTTCAATTTCAATCGCCAGGCAGAACTCGAAGCGAACCGCGACAACTTTGTCAAGGGTATAGGCGCCACACTACTCGCTACGCGTGCCACAATCATCGACGGCTATTCGGCGATTGAATTCACTGCGGAAACAAGCGACCGCACCTTTAAGTCGCGCGTGTACATGGTTGGACGGCGGCCCTATCAGATCGTGATCGGGTATCCGAAAGATGAACCCGATGCCGGGGCGATTAACCGGTTTTTCAATTCCTTCAAGGTACAACTTTAGTTTTAGTACTCACAATTAAGGACGGCGCTGATGAAGCGTAGAGACTTTCTGCACACAACTGCGGCAGGATGTGTGTTGGCGATTGCGAACCCGACCTCTGCTTTAACGCCACCTGCGTTTGAACTCGACGAGTTATCAATCACCGATCTTCAGCAGGGACTGCAATCGGGAAAGTACTCGTCGAAGTCTCTGGTCGAGAAGTACGCGGACCGCATAAACGAGATCGACAAAAAAGGTCCAACGCTGCGTTCAGTGATCGAACTAAACCCTGACGCCGAAGCAATCGCCGCCACGCTCGATCGCGAACGGAAAGAACGCGGCGCGCGTGGTCCACTGCACGGTATTCCGATTCTGCTCAAAGACAACATCGATACTTCAGATCGCATGATGACTACCGCCGGATCTTTGGCGTTGGTCGGCGCGAAACCCTCACAGGACGCATTCATCGCTAAGAAACTTCGCGACGCGGGCGCCGTCATAATCGGTAAAACTAATCTCAGCGAGTGGGCCAACTTTCGTTCAACCAAGTCGTCGAGCGGTTGGAGCGGCCGCGGCGGACAGACCAGAAATCCTTACGCGTTGGATCGAAATCCGTGTGGTTCGAGTTCCGGCTC
>DASZDV010000614.1:0-5461 GCA_035941575.1 Pyrinomonadaceae bacterium | reverse complement strand
CTGATTGATACCGAGTCCGGTGAGAAGAAAAGGTACTGCGAGCCCGGCCGAGTAGAAAGCTGAGAGAACCAGCCCACTGCGCCAACCTCCGCTTGTCGCTGCGAGGCCGATAATGCCACCGAGAATTGGACCGATACAGGGCGTCCAGCCGGCGGCAAACGCGACGCCCAGCGCTGCTGAACCAAATACTCCACGCGGTTTGTCTTCCGAAAAGAACCTCGTGTCTTTGTAAAGCGCAGAGATCTTCAGCAGTCCGATCAGTTGTAGACCAAACGCGATGATGATGAGTCCGCCGATGATTCGCACCCACGGATTACTCGTGATCGCGGAGCCGACGAGACCTGCCGTCGTACCCAGCAAGAGGAAGATGACAGACAGTCCGGCGTTAAAAGCGAGTGAGTTAACAATCACTGCTCGGCGGCTGTTCGTTCCTTCCTTCAACCGATCAATGCTGACGCCGGAGATCAGTGAGATGTAGCCGGGCACAAGCGGCAAAACGCACGGCGAGAGAAACGATAGAACGCCCGCGGCAAACGAGATACCGACGCGAAATAGTGTAATGCCTTGATCTTCCATCTTACTCGCCAGTCTTACTCATCAATGAGTTTCTTAATCATCTTGCCCAACGCTTCGATCTCTTCGTCGCTAGCGCCGGGCGAAATGTAGCGCAACACGCCTTTGCGATCGATCACGAACGACATCGGAATTGAATTAACGCCGTAATTGAGTTCGTTTACGTCGCCGTCACTGACAATGACTCCGTACGGCAACTTGTTAAGCGCTTTGAAGTCGCGCAAGTAATTCAACTCCTGGCCGGGCGTCAGCCGCTGTTCCCCGCCATGGCCGTAGTACTTCGTTACGCCGAGGATCACGAGTCCCTTGTCTTTGTACTTCTGTTGCCAGCGAGAGAGATTTGGCAGCGTGACCCGGCATGGACCACACCAGTGGGCCCAGAAGTCGATCAATACAATCTTGCCGCGCAAGTCCGAGAGTTTTACCGGCTTCTGGTCGAGCCATTGCGTAGCGACTATTTCCGGCAATGACGTCTGCGCGAACGACGCGCGATTCTCAAATAACTTTTCCGGATCGATCGAAGGATCAAGCAGTGACAGCCGAAATGTCGCGAGTTTGTAGAGATTGCCGGACGGCAACTGCATGGATAGTCGCCGCAAGTCCTCGAGCGTTGTCACAGCCGAGTCTTTCTGGTTCGACTTGACGTAAGAGTCGGCCAGCATCACGCCGGATTTCAACAACATCTCGTCGCGTCGGAAGACGTCGATCTTGCTTGCCTTACCGAACTCTTTCGCTGCTTCGAGCATGCGCTGGGCGTGCGTATTCATCGACTTGTAATCCTTGCCGCGCAGGTAAGCGTCTGCGAGCAGAAGCTCCATGCGGTAACGATCGTCGGCGCTTTGTGGCTGATGGCGCGCATAAGCTTCGACTGCGTCGTTCGCCTCGGGGACGAGACCTTTTCTGATCGCGTACAAGACAATGATGTTTCGCGCCGTTTGCGCCTGAGAGCCGTCGGGATCGTTCTTCAGGAGTTGGCGCATTGCCGCGAGTGCGCCGTCTGAGTCGCCCGCGAGATGATGAAGCATGCCGAGGTAGTACAAATCTTCGCTGTTCAACCGTGAACGCGCTTTGAGGATTGAGGCGTTTTTTGTTGCGAGTTCCTGCTGCTCTTTTCGTGTTTTCGCTTCGAGCTGCGGATCGTAAGGAACCTTTTTCTTGTTGAATTCCTGGTACCGCCGGCCAAGATATCCGTTTGCGTCTTCGTACAACGCCTGCGCCGGGCGCTCGTCTGCCTTCGGCGTGTCGGAATTCGCGCTGACGTTCAGCGCCTGGGCAAACGACGGCGTTGCCGACAGTACCAGAAGGACAAGAGTTATGAATTTCATGTACGGCTTAACTTACGTGTGCCAGGTCAAAACGATTAGGACTAAATGCAGCGAGCAAAGGCGAAACACGCCCTGCAACAACTGCGTCGGCAATCAGCTCTCCGGTGACGGGCGCGAGTAGGATTCCGTTACGGTAATGCCCCGTTGCATAAAAGAGCCCGTCAATTTCATCACAAGGCCCTAGTACAGGCAAACCGTCAGCGGCGCGTGGCCGGAGTCCGGACCATGTATCGACGATTGAGAGGCTTGCAGTTTTGGGAGAAATCTCCTGGGCGTTGGCGAGGATGGAACTGATGCCACCGGCGGTGACTTGCTTCGAGAAGCCCGCGTTTTCACTGGTGGAACCGGCGAGTAAGCGGCCGTCGTGGCGCGGCACGAGGTAGCCGCGAGGGCTGTAGATCACGTGACGCGTGAGCTGTGGTTTTGCGTCGAAGCAGATCATTTGGCCGCGAATGGGTTCGATCGGTGGCGTTGCGGAGTTTTGAATCAAACTCGACCAGGTGCCCGCGGCGATGATCGCTTTTCGACAGCTAATGGAACCGCGAGACGTCTGCACGCCTGAAAGACGTCGGCGGTCGACCAATACCTGCGACACAGTCGTTTGTGTGACGATCTTTACACGGATTTTATCCACGCTATTCACCAGCGCGTTCAACAGGCGACGGTTTTCAACCTGAACATCGCGCGGAAAGTACAGTGCGCCACGCGCAGTTTCAGCGATGCAAGGTTCGAGTTCTCGCGCATCGCTCGGAGTAAGTTGTTCAACTGCGAATCCAGCACGGCTTTGCCACTCGTAACGTTTTTCAATCTCGCTGAGATCGTGCTCAGTGAAAGCGAGGTAAAGCGTACCCGTTGTATCGAGTTCGACGTCGATACCCGTCTCTTCGCGTAATGCTGCCGCGAAGTTTGCGTACAGATCGCGGCTTTGGCAGGCGAGTTCAAAAAACTCGTCGTGCGTATTCGCTTCTGTTTGCGGCGCCAGCATGCCACCCGCAGCAAACGATGCCTCACTGCCGAGACTTCCGCGTTCGATCAGGCACGCTTCGCGCACACCGCGTTGGGCCAACGCACGCGCGATGGTTAGACCAATCACACCGCCGCCGATGATTACAACCTCTGCGCTTTGGTATTTGTCAGGCACAGTTCAAAGCCTTATTCTTAGCTGAACATGCATCGTATCACACTGATTCCTGGCGACGGCATCGGCCCCGAAGTGGCTTCAAACGTAGTAAGAATCATCGAAGCTTCGGGTCTTGAGATTGAGTGGGAAACGCACTATGCGGGCGCGCAGGCGCTCGAAAAATTCGGCGAAACTCTGCCGAAGGAACTCCTTGATTCCATCCTGCGAAACAAGGTCGCGTTGAAGGGGCCGATCACAACCCCGATCGGAAAAGGCTTTACTTCAGTCAACGTCGGCTTGCGCAAGACACTGGATCTGTACGCGAACTTGCGACCCGTACGCGCGTTGCCAAACGTGCCGTGCCGGTATCCTGAATTGGATCTCGTCGTGGTGCGCGAGAACACCGAGAGTTTGTACGCGGGATTGGAACACGTGGTTGTGCCTGGCGTTGTGGAGAGTTTGAAGATCATCACGGAGAAAGCATCGACGCGCATTGCGAAGTTTGCCTTCGAGCATGCGAGAAGCGAAGGACGCAAGAAGATAACTGCGGTGCACAAGGCCAACATCATGAAGTTGTCTGATGGCCTGTTCCTCGAGTGTTTCCGTCGTGTGGCTGAGAACTATCCGGATATTCAAGCCGACGACAAGATCGTGGACAACGCTTGCATGCAACTGGTTATGCGGCCTGAACAGTTTGACGTGATGCTGCTCGAGAATCTCTACGGCGACATCGTTTCGGATCTTTGCGCTGGACTCGTTGGCGGTCTCGGTCTTGTTCCTGGCGCAAACATCGGTGAGAAGGGTGCTGTATTCGAGGCGGTGCACGGCTCTGCGCCGGACATTGCCGGGCAGGGGATCGCAAATCCGACAGCGTTACTGCAATCCGGAATTCTGATGTTGCGTTACATCGGCGAACGCGATGCGGCGCAAGGCATAGAGAATGCGATGCTGGCAGTTTTCAAGGAGGGCAAAGTTCGCACGCGCGACATCGGCGGCACCGCCAAAACCGCGGAGTTTGCCGACGCGATCATCCAGAAGATGCAATGAGAGCTTACGTAATCACAACCGGTATTATTTTCGCGCTCATCACGATCTCTCACATCGCACGCCTCGCAATGGAAACAAGGCACGTTCTCACTGAGCCCGTTTTCCTGCTGCTAACCATTCTCTCCGCCGCCCTAGCAGTTTGGGCTTTTGTTGTCCTGCGCCGGCCGAGTCGATAGGTTGTTCCAAGTTCGCGCAGCGGAGTCTTCGAAACGTACAGTTTCATCGGTGTTAACAGTCAAAATGGCAGGATCGTGCGCCTGCGGACGTAGTCTGGGTGCGGAACGGTGGTTGCTCCTCTAAACGTGAAGGCAATCAACAAGGTAGGAGGAGGTTTAAGATGGGACTACCGAATAGAGACGAGATGGAAGGCAAATGGGATCAGGCAAAAGGCAAAACAAAAGAAGTAGTCGGCAGGGCGATCGACGACGAAGAGCTTGAGGCAGAAGGCAACGTTGACCGCGCCAGCGGCGACGTGAAAGAAGGCTTCGGCAAAGCGCGACGGAAAGTCGGCGAGTTCGTCGAAGACATTGGCGACTCAATTAAGCGTTAACGCTTTTCGCCACGGATTACACGGATCTGGTTCCGTGTAATCCGTGTTTTATTTGTGTAATCCGTGGCCCTACTCAGTGCGTACGTGTTCAGCTCCGAGCTCATCCAGCAACTCTTCAAGCCGATCGACTTCTTCATCACTGCGAGCTTCAACGCCGATCAGAATTCCACCACCGCGAATACCCGCTTCATAAACCTTCGCGCGATACTCCGGAATGCCAGCACCGATCAAAGCTCCAATCAGACCACCCGTCGCTCCACCGGCTCCGAGTCCGGCTAGTGCGGCCGCGATTGGACCAGCAATCACGAGATTCAATCCTGGCAAGAACAGCGTACTGCCCACTGCCGCGATCGCGGCGAGAACAGCGCCAACCGCTCCGCCAACGGCGCTGCCAATCCCGAGTCCGTCCGCCGCATGTGTGCGCGACTGAAGCGCGAAATGCTTCGTACGTGTCTCGTCAGACATCAGCACGCTGATGTCGTCATGTGTAAACCCTCGTTTCAAAATGGCGTCCACCGCCGCCTCAGCAGCCACCTTGCTCTTAAAAAGTCCTGTTACCAATTTCGCTTTTTGCTTATCCGCCATACAATGCCTCCCCAATGCAAACTTCGCTTCAACAGTTTAACGGCAACATTTGTGCCCATTGTGTTACCGCACAACAGCATGAAAATACCTTGTAAATCGAGAAGATCGATTGCCGTCACTGTTTCGCTTTCGGACATTACTCATTGAGAATTCTCCAGATTAGTTCAGCGGCATCCTTCGGCGGCGGTGAACGTTACGTTGCGGATTTGACCAACGCACTTCACGAACGCGGTCACGATCTTTACGTTGCCGTTCGTCCCC
>DASZDV010000613.1:0-2300 GCA_035941575.1 Pyrinomonadaceae bacterium | reverse complement strand
CGTCCGCCGATATTCACCATAGGCAGCGCAAAATTGAGGTTGCCATTGAACAGGTTCACACTTTCAAAACCACTCAGAGCGTATGATCCGGCTGGAGCACCCGGCGTGAGCGCGGAAGGAGTCGAGCCGTCAGTAACGCTTGTAAATGTTTGAGCGTGGGCGGAGTTGATGAACAGAAGACTTGTGAGCACAAACAAAAGTCTTGTGATCACAACGGTGAGAATTGATGCTTTCTTCATATCTTGTCCTGACGGCTAAGGTGCCAGGTTTTGCGACTCGTATGAGGATCGCAGTTGAATGAGTGTAGGGGAAGTGGGGCGCACTCTACTCCTGTTATGGACCAGAGTCAACGCATTTGTTCTTGCATTTTGATTGCCCTGAAACTGTTCCTCGGCGGGTTCGAGGAGTGCTGGTGAGCAGCGCTCTTCTTGACACTGCATAACCGCAAGCCTATAGTTTTTCCATCATGTTGAAGGCCTGCATGTGTTGTTCCCCGTGCTATTGCTGCTGCTATCGCAGCGCGACCGGGAGGCCGTATGCGGGCGGGAGAAGCGGATAAGCTAACCACCAGCAAATTTTTTACGGCGTAACCGGTCGCGATCCTAAAAAGTCGCGACCGGTTTTGCTTTGGGGTTGAAACGACTATTCAGATTGTCTCAGAAACGATCATGCAATCGGCAGTTTTAGAACAATGCGGTACAGGCGTCGCGCCCGGCACCGTTGAAGCAAGCATTGGAAACACACCTCTATTACAACTTCGCCTGATCGACGCCGACGTTCCGGTATTCGCCAAAGCCGAATATCTCAATCCCGGCGGCTCAGTTAAGGACCGCGCGGCGCTGTCGATGATTCTTGAAGGCGAACGCAGCGGCAGGTTGAAACCCGGAATGACGATTCTCGACGCGACCAGCGGCAACACCGGAATCGCGTACGCGATGATCGGCGCCTCCCGCGGCTACGCGGTGAAAGTTTGTTTGCCAAAGAATGCAAGCAGCAGGAGAAAACAGATCCTGCGCATGTACGGCGTCGAGATCATCGAAACAGATCCAATGCTCCTGACCGACGGCGCTCAGCTCATCGCGCGAGAAATTGCCTCGCGCGAGCCGGACAAATACTTTTATCCGGATCAGTACAACAACGACGCCAACTGGCTGGCACACTACGAAACCACAGCTAACGAGATTTGGGAACAGACCCACGGCCGCGTCACACATTTCATCACGGGCCTCGGAACGTCGGGAACGTTCGTGGGCGTCGTCAGGCGTCTGCGTGAACTAAACCCGGCGCTGCAAGCAATTGCGGTCCAACCCGAGTCGCCTCTTCACGGTCTTGAAGGTCTGAAACATATGGCGACAGCGACCACGCCCGGCATTTACGAGGAGTCGCTTGTATCGCAGACGCTGGAAGTGTCGACCGAAGATGCGTTATTAATGACCCAGCGATTAGCCCGTGAAGAAGGATTGTTTGTTGGTCCGAGTTCTGGCGCCAACGTGTTTGCTGCGCGAAAACTGGCCGCGTCTCTGCGGCCTCCGGCGGTTGTAGTCACAATTCTCTGCGACGGCGGCGATCGCTATTTGTGAGTTCATGACTGACCAAACCAAAAAGCGCGACATTACCACGCGACTCGTACACGCCGGTGAGAGGCAACCCCCGCCCGAAGGCCAGCCTGTCTCGACGCCGATCTACGCAAGCGCCACGTTCACTTACGAGACGATGGAGGAGATCGATCAGGTTTTCGGCGGCGAGAAGGCGGGCTACATCTACACGCGTTATGGAAACCCGACGATCGGCGCACTCGAAAACGCTATGCGCGATATCGAGGAGGGTGCGGTTGCCTGCGCCTATTCGACCGGCATGGCGGCCGTTCATGCAGCGCTGATCGCCTGCGATCTCAAGTCCGGTTCGACCGTACTCGCATCACAGGATCTCTACGGCGCCACGACTAGTCTGCTGAACAATGTATTTTCGTCGTTTGGCGTGAAGACTGTAAACACGGATTTCAGCGACTTAGTTAAGGTAAGAGAGAAAGCGAAGGAGATCCGGCCGCAGGTGTTGGTTGCCGAAACCATCTCCAACCCATTATTGAAGGTTTGCGACATTCAGGCCGCAGCGGAAATTGCGCGCGAACATGGCGCACGACTGATTATCGACAACACGTTTGCTTCGCCCTACCTGTGTCAGCCGCTGAGACATGGCGCCGACATGGTCATTCACAGCGCGACAAAATTTCTCGGCGGCCATGCCGATGCGATGGGGGGCGTCGCAATCTCTCAACATGAGGCCGACGCAGATTCATTGGT
>DASZDV010000612.1:0-1540 GCA_035941575.1 Pyrinomonadaceae bacterium | reverse complement strand
CACCGCAGGCCAATCACAGTTTTAAGCGGCGTGATTGAATCCAGCGGCAAATCGCTTTGCAAATCGTCGCCCTTCGCGTAACTGATGTTGCCGAATGGAGTGACCAGCGAACGCGCAACTTGAAACGATGTGGCAAACTCGGCCTCGGCACCCTGAATTCGCGCGCGTCTCAAATTAACGGTGCGATAGACGTCGATTGGTGGCCGGCCGGGTCCCTGGGAAACCGTAATCGGCACACCGTTGCGGTCAATTGCCAGGACGCTTGTCAGGAAGTTCGCGTACCGGTTGTTGAAGTAAGTAAACGATCCTTTGAAACGTGCCGTGCGTAACGCGATGCTGGTGTCTACATTCACCCCGGACTCTGGTTTCAGATCTGGATTGCCTACTACAAAGCCTTCCGCCGATCCAAAGTCCGTAAAGAATCGCTCGAAGAGATTCGGTTCCCTGAACGAGCGTCCGACCCGAGCCGTCAGGGTCAACGAATGGATTGGCTTGTAAACAACACCGATGTCACCGCTGAAGGACGTGTCGCTGACTTTCAAACCCGCATCCAGTCCGGTCAGATGCAAGTCTTCAATCTGGGACGCAGTAAAGAAAGGCGGCAAATTGAAGTTCGTGGTGCGTTCCGACTCGCTGTTAAATCTGTCTAGCCGCAGCCCGCCAATTAGTCGCAGTTTAGCGTTGACTTCATATTCGTTCTGAGCAAAAAAAGCGAGATCGCCAAAAGTTGCATCGGGAACGCTATTCGAGTTGTCCGTGCTCCGCCTCAGTGACGGCGGGTTCGTGGCAAAGTTCGGCGAGAGTCTCTCGAAGAAACGCGTGTCGCGGTTGCGGTCGCGCACGTAACTTACGCCGGCAGTCAGAACATTGTGCATGCCCAGCGTCCAGTTGCTCTGCAAGTCGAAGCCTGCGGTCGTTGTTCGGGTAATGGTTTCGCTGAATTGAAATGAGCCCGGGAAGAAGGGTGGCGCCGCCGGCACATTAAGCGCGTTTGAGAAGTTGCGATCCTGCTTCTGATAGAAGCTGCTCAAAGACAGTCTCGTCAAACGAGAAAGCAGGTTCGCTCCTTCGTAACGCACGCCGAACTTGTCGCGGTTGGAAAACGGGAAAAACGCGGTGAAGACGCCGGCCAGTCCCGGGAAGCCGATGTTTGCGGCGCGTCTGCGTTCGTAAGTGGTTTTGACCGATTGAGAATCGTCGATAAAGAACCGTCCCACGAGTTGTGTGTTGCTGCCGTGATATTGCGAGTTGAGGACTTCGGTCGCGCGATCGCCCGCGTCTTTGCCGCCCGAAGCCAGTGGCACTGCTCCGGAGTGATAATTGGAAAAACGATCGAGCGTTTGAGAAATGCGAAAGGCGAAGCGTGGCCCTACTCCGGTCAGGAACGCTGAACCGCGGCGCCCGATCTCATTCGAGCTGAAGAGACCGTTGAAACCGCCACCGAGCCGGAAACCAGAGTCGCGACGCTGCGGCGTGTCGCGCGTGATGATATTAATCGTGCCCGCGAGGGCATCGGTGCCGTAAAGGACCGAACCGCTTC
>DASZDV010000611.1:0-3336 GCA_035941575.1 Pyrinomonadaceae bacterium | reverse complement strand
GAACGCCTTTTGAATCTTTTCGGTGATTGGACCACGACCGCCACTACCCACCGTGATGCGGTCGACTGACCGAATCGGCGTGATTTCCGCGGCCGTACCCGAAAAGAAGAGCTCGTCAGCCACGTAAAGGGCGGCACGCTGAATCGTTCGCTCTTTAACGGTAATGCCCAGTGTCTGACAAATCTGGATCACGCTGTCGCGAGTGATACCGGGAAGAATCGAAGATGAGAGCGGTGGAGTTAACACAACATCACCCGCTACCATGAAGATGTTCTCTCCTGAACCTTCCGAGACGTAGCCGCGGTCGTCAAGTGCGATACCCTCGGCAAATCCGTTCAGCAGTGCCTCCATCTTGATCAGCTGCGAGTTCATGTAGTTGGCGACACTCTTTGCCATCGCAGGCATCGAGTTCGCATGAAGTCTTTGCCAGGTCGATACACAAACGTCCACGCCGCGTTCGATCGCTTCGTCGCCGAGATATTTACCCCAGTCCCATGCGCCGATATAGCAGGCGAGTGGATTTGGAAACGGATTCACGCCGAAGGCGGGATGTTTTTCGTCGAGACTGCGAAAGAGTATGGGACGGATGTAGCACTGATCCATGCCGCTGCGTCTGACTAGTTCGCCGGCTGCATCACACAATTGGTCGAGCGTCCACTCGTGGTCCATCCGGTAAACCTTGGCGGAGTTGATCAGTCGTTGCATGTGTTCGCGCAGGCGAAAGATCGCCGGTCCCTGCTTGGTGTTGTAACAGCGGATTCCCTCAAAGACGCTCGAGCCATAGTGCAAGACATGCGACATCACGTGTACACGCGCGTCGTTCCATTGGATAAATTCGCCGTTATGCCAAACAACGTCGCAAATCCGTGGTGTCTTAACATCTGTGGTGTTGCCGTCTTTTGAGAACATGTTGTTTACTCCTTCAGGAAATTCTGAGATGCAGGGGGAAGGCCCTCATCTTCGCAGCGTAGAAACACTTCAACATTGGGAGAAACCGGAATTACTCTGCAAATGTTTTAAGTGGGTTATCAAACAGGGCACAATACAGTAGTTTTGAGTCGCTTGGCAAGAACGCTTGCAGGTCGTCAACACCCTTTCGTACCATCGAATTTGCAGCATTATCTTCTAGAGATTATTAATACGTGGTCCTTACCGAAAAACCGCTCAATAACACTCACCACGCGCCTTCTAATTACGTTATTTTTGCTGTCGACTTTGCCCAGCGGCTGCAGTGAGAAAAAGATGAACCAGAACAACCAAAATACGTCAGAGACGGCAAACTCTGCCGCCGACCCGCTTTCGATCCATCAACGCGCAATCGCGATCGATATGCACGTAGATACCGTGCAACGAATTCTTGACGAACACGTCGATATTCAACAGCAACTCAGCGACGGCCACTTTGACGCCGTACGCGCGCGCACCGGGAGTCTTGACGCACAATTCTTTTCGATTTGGGTGGAACCACAGTTGTTTGGCGGTGGCGGGGCACGCGCTGTAAAGCGAGCAGACGATCAGATAGCAGCGATTCGGGCGCTCGCGGAGCAACATCCGGATACGTGGGTGTTGGCAACTACTGCCGGCGATATCCGGCGCGCCGCGAGTGAAGGAAAGATCGCCGCACTCATGGGGCTGGAAGGTGGTTACGCCATCGATGAGCGCCTTGAAAACGTTCAGCGCTATCACGAACTCGGCGTGCGATACATGTCACCAGCCTGGAGCGTGAGCACGAGTTGGGCCGGCTCTTCGGGAGACGACGTGGGCGCGACGCGTGGTCTGAACGACTTTGGAAAGAGAGTGGTGCGTGAGATGAATCGTTTGGGAATGATGGTCGACGTTTCGCACGTTTCTGATCCGACGTTCTGGGACATTGTGAACACCTCGACCGCGCCGGTCATTGCCACGCATTCGGCATGCAGGGCGATCGCCGACGTGTCGCGAAATTTAACTGACGACATGATTCGCGCGCTCGCAAAGACCGGAGGCGTAGTGAACGTAATTTTTTATCCGGAACACCTCGAACCAGGCTGGAGTCAGAAGAAGAAGCAGGTCGATGCTGAGATCGCAGGCGCAGTTCAGGCTGCATCTGCGGCAGAGCCCGGGGATGCAGTTCACAAGAAAATTGCACGTGATCTCGTAAGGCAGCGCGAGTATGCGCGTCGTCTACCCCCAGTGAAAGTATCGCGTATCGTGGATCATATCGATCATATTGTGAAACTGGTTGGTGTGGACCACGTTGGTATCGGATCTGATTTCGATGGAGTTCAGGCCACGACATCCGATCTCGGCACTGTCGCCGATCTACCAAACCTTACGAAGGAACTCTTGCGCCGCGGTTACAGTGAAGCGGACGTCGACAAGATCCTCGGGGGAAACATGTTAAGGGTGATGGACGCGCTTGCCAGATAGATGGTTTGTGCCTGGCGCTTTGTACTTGGTACTTTGTCCAAGCACAAAGTACAAAGAACCAAGAACAAAGATGCCGAAGATCGGGTTTCACGCACCAATTAAGGGCGGTGTTCATAACGCGCTGATTGTCGCAAAGGACACAGGTTGCACCACTGTCCAGCTCTTCTCTCGCAATCCGCGTGGATGGATGGCCAAGCCGTTGACGCGTGAAGATATTCTTCTGTTTCGAAAGACGCGTAAGCAAACAAAGATCTCGCCCGTTTTGATTCATTGCAACTATCTCGTGAATCTGGCCGCAGTGGATGACGTCTTCCTTGAGAAGTCGCGCGCGTCGTTTCGTGAGGAAGTGGAGCGAGCATTGTTGCTTGGTGTTGATTATCTTGTGCTCCATCCTGGCAGCGCGCGCGGCGCGTGCGAAACCGACGGCATTGCATTGTGTGCAGAAAGTCTAAAGATCGCTTGCAAAGGACTGAGGTTGGGTTCACTCCGCATACTTCTGGAAAACACCGCCGGACAAGGTGACTGCATCGGCCATCGTTTCGAGCATCTGCAGGAGATCATGCGCATCTGTACGAAACTTCCGCTTGGCGTTTGTCTCGACACTGCTCATGCGTTTACGGCCGGTTACGACATTCGTGAAGAAGACGGTCTCGAGTCCTTATTACAGCGCGTACAGAAAACGGTGAAGACGAGGAATGTGCTCGCGGTTCACTTCAACGACTCACGCGCTGCATATAACTCGCGTGTTGACAGGCACTGGCACATCGGCGAAGGCCACATAGGCGCCGACGCCCTGCGTCGCGTCGCCCGCCACCCGAAACTCAAACACGCGGCATTCATCCTGGAAACTCCCTACGATGATCCCCTCGCCGATCTCAAGAATCTCACGATGCTACGATCATTTGTTGCCACGGATTGACACGGTTG
>DASZDV010000610.1:0-3409 GCA_035941575.1 Pyrinomonadaceae bacterium | reverse complement strand
CAATCGGCAATTGACAATCGGCAATTCTCACTTTGGAGGTGCTATGACATTACAGGTTGATTGGCTTCGCGGATGTGCTACCGCTCTTGTCACTCCTTTCACTATCGATGGCGCCGTCGATGACAGACGCTTGCGCGATCTAATTGAGTACCAGATCAGCGGCGGCGTGAAAGTGCTGGTGCCGTGCGGCACGACGGGCGAGAGCGTCACGATGTCTGACGCAGAGAACGAACTCGTGATTCGTACCGCGATCGAACTTGCTCGCGGCCGCGCGAAGGTGATTGCGGGGACAGGAAGCAACTCCACAACGACCGCTATTCAAAAATCGCGCGCTGCACGCAGCCTGGGAGCAGACGGCGTTCTTTGCGTCGCGCCTTATTACAACAAGCCGACGCAGGAAGGTCTCTATGCGCATTTTCGCGCGATCGCCGAAACTGTGCCCGGTTTTCCTGTCGTTATCTACAACGTTCCTGGCCGCACGTCGTCAAATATCTCGGCAGAAACAACGCTTCGTCTCGCGCGCGATGTGGAAAATATCGTCGCAGTGAAAGAAGCTTCCGGAAACCTGTCGCAGATCATGGAAATCCTTCGCGCCCGGCCGAAGAACTTCCGCGTTATCTCCGGCGACGACGCACTAACACTTGCGATGATAGCGTTGGGCGGCGAAGGCTTGATCTCAGTCGCTTCAAACGAAGCGCCGGAGTTGATGTCGCAACTCAACGAGCAGGCACTGGCCGGCAACTGGGACGAAGCACGCGCGCTGCACTACAAGTTGCTTCCGTTGATGGAAGGAAACTTCATCGAATCGAGTCCTGGACCAGTGAAAGCTGCACTCGCGATGATGGGCATGGTGGAAGAGACACTGCGTTTGCCGTTGGTTCCGGTTCAGGAAAAAACGCGCGCTCGCATGCGCGAGATCCTGATCGAGATTGGTCTGCTGAAGGAAACTTCGCATGCAGTTGCGTGAACAGATCGCGTCGATTGCTGCGCGGCAGGACGGAAACTTCACGCCGGCTGACCGCGCTGTATTCGACGAGTTCAAGAGTGCGCTTAATCGCGGCGAAGTTCGCGCTGCTGAAAGACTCGCAAGCGGCGAATGGGTGGTCCATACATGGGTGAAGCAGGGAATACTCCTCGGGTTCCGCATGGGCGCACTAACAGACATGTCAGACGGAGAGAGCTTCAAGTTTTTTGACAAGAACACGTATCCCGTGCGCCCGACAAAGATCAGCGAGAATGTGCGGATCGTGCCCGGTGGTTCGACAATTCGCGACGGTGCGTATGTGGCGGCGGGTGTCGTTTGTATGCCGCCGATGTTCGTAAATGCGGGCGCTTACATCGACGAAGGGACCATGATAGATAGCCATGCGCTCGTCGGATCGTGTGCGCAGATCGGCAAACGCGTACACATTTCCGCGGCGGCGCAGATCGGCGGCGTGCTCGAACCTGTCGGCGCCGTGCCGGTAATAATTGAAGACGACGTGCTTGTCGGTGGGAATTGCGGCGTTTACGAAGGCGCGATTGTTCGCGAACGCGCGGTGCTTGCATCGGGCACGATCTTGACGGGTTCGACGCCCGTTTACGATCTCGTGCATGGCGAAATCTATCAACGTAAAGCAGGCCGCGCACTCGAGATTCCCGCCGGCGCAGTGGTTGTTCCCGGTTCGCGTGCAGTGCAAACTGCGAAGGGACGCGAGTGGGGACTCTCGCTCTACGCGGCGATCATAGTTAAGTATCGAGATGAAAAGACGGACACGGCGGTGCAACTAGAGGATTATCTGCGTTGAGTAATTTTGCGCCACCGAAACGTTTGCTGGGAATCGAAAAGAGTGTCATCCGGCAGGTGTTCGATCGCGCGCGGCCCGGCAGCATCAATCTCGGTTTGGGTGAACCTGACCTGCCCACACCCGACGTCATTCGACGAGCGGCCGTCAAAGCAATAGTCGAAGAGCAGAATGGTTACACTTCGCACGCGGGCTTGAAAACATTGCGTGAGAAGATCGCCGGCGAGTATCCGCACCTCGAGCAAAATCCGGAGCGTGTAATCGTTACTGCGGGCTCGCAGGAGGCTTTGTATCTTGCGTTGCTGGCGCTTGTTGATGACGGTGACGAAGTGTTGCTTCCGAATCCGGGTTTTGTCGCGTACCCGACGATCGTGAAGATGGCCGGAGGCGCCGCGAAACGCTATCGCTTGCCGCGTGAGAATGGATTTGGCTTTGACGCCGATGAATTTGAGCGCGCGTTGTCGCCGCGAACGAAAGTTGTCGTCTGTATCAGTCCATCAAACCCGACAGGCCGTGTGTTATCGGAAAACGATCTGAAGTTCATTGCCGGCGCGGTGCGAGATCATGGTGCTTACCTGATCAGCGACGAGATTTATCGTGAACTCTATTACACGCCGCAACGGCCGGAATCCGCATCGTCGTTTTTCGATCGCACCATTGTGATCGGGGGGCTTTCGAAATCGATGAGCATGACGGGTTGGCGTTTGGGTTGGCTCGGTGGTGACGAAGATGTTGTTAGGGCGGCGCTGGTCCTGCATGGTTACGTCACAACTTGTGCGTCGACAGTTTCGCAGAAGGCGTCGTTAGTCGCGTGGACGGACGAGGCGGAAGCTGCGCGTGGCGGATTTCGCGAGACATTTCGTGCGCGTCGCGATCACTTGCTGAAGTTGATAGATGCTGAACTGGGATTGCCTTCTGTAACACCTGAGGGTGCGTTCTACACGATGCTGGATGTCAGCGCCTATGGTCCATCGATGCAGGTGGCGGAGGCGCTGCTTGAAACGGGCGTGATCACTGTTCCAGGCGCTGCGTTCGGCAGCGAAAGCGAAGGCTTTCTGCGCGTGTCCTTCTGTGCGGACCATGAGACCTTGGCTGAAGGAGTGCAGAGAATTAAGAGAGGTTTGAAGTTGCAATGAGTCGTAAGTATCGAGTCGGAATTCTAGGCGCCACCGGCATGGTAGGCCAACGGTTCATTCAACTGCTGGTGGACCATCCGCAATTTGAAGTCACTGCTGTTGCGGCATCGGATCGATCGCAGGGAAAGACGTATGGCGAGGCGTGCACCTGGCGTTTGGGTGGTGAAATGCCGGCGATGGTTCGATCAATGCCGGTTCAACCTCCGTCGCCGCCCCTCGATTGCGATCTGGTGTTCTCGAGTTTGCCCGGTGAGATCGCGCGTGAGACGGAAGGAAGTTTTGCGGCGGCCGGTTATCCGGTAATTAGCAATTCCTCTGCGTTTCGGATGGACGACGACGTGCCACTGTTGATTCCGGAAGTTAATCACGAGCACCTCGGACTTCTCGAACGACAACGAAACAGGAACTCGCGGGGCTTCATCGTCACGAATCCAAACTGTTCAACGATCATGGTGGCGTTGGCACTCGCGCCCTTGCACGCGGCGTTCG
>DASZDV010000609.1:0-6308 GCA_035941575.1 Pyrinomonadaceae bacterium | reverse complement strand
GACCTTCGCTTCGGGCTTTGGCGTAGCGGCTGCCGGCGCGGGCGCTTCAGCTTCTGCCTGAGGTTCCTTCGCGGGAGCTGAACCGGTGCCGATTGAGTCCACCGTCGTGCTCTTCGCGGCAGCGCCGCGCGGCTGCTCAGTTGCAGGCTTCTGAGGATTCTGCGAGTCCGCTTTGACGCCTTCTTCTTTTGGATTGTCTTTCGGTATCGGCGCGGCTTCAAAACCTTGCGGTGACGCGGCGGGCTCGACGCGCGACTGTTGCTCATTAACGCGCGCCGTCAACGACTCAGAGCTTTGCTGTTTCATCACTGTGAAGCCAATCGCCGCAACAATAATGAGTCCCAAAGCAGGAACGGCGTAACGCAAGACCATTGGTGAGAACACGCTCGCTAAAAACGCCTTCAGTCCGCCAGACGCAGGAACCGTTTCCGCCGCCGCAGTGGTGCTTCCGAGGGACAGCGCCAGTTGCGTAACGAGCTTTCTGCACGACGAACACTCAGCGAGATGTTCCGTGTAGCGAGCGCGCGTCGCCGGCGGCAACGCGTTCTGCGCGTACGAACTCATCTCGTCAGCATCGAGATGTCGATCGTCAATTTCTGTGTGTGCGTCGCCCATAGAATCGCCATTACGCCGGAACATGCGGCGCAGCAACAGATCGATCTCGTTGTTGGTTTCCTGTATCATTACAAACGGGACGTTGCCAAAGAGAGAACGTAAACTTGGCCATAGCTTGCGTCAAAAGCTCTCCTCTTTCATAAGCGCCTCCAAATCCGTATCTAAATGCTGTGCGACCTCTGCAAATGACCGTTCGGTTTCCGCCTTTGTCCAACCGCGTTCATCAATCAAAATCTGGCTCACACGCTTGCGTAAATCCGATTGAATACGGGTCAACCGCCGGCTCGCCGTTGCCTCATGCACGCCGAGAACCACTCCCGCCTCCCGCAAGCGTAGATCGTCGAAGTAGTAAAGTTTGACCAGCAGACGATCATCCGGCGCGAGTTCTTTAATAGCCTTGTTGAGTGCCTGCTGCATGTCCGTTTGCGCGAAACGGTTGGAGAGTGACTGCTCCGGGTTTTGACTGGCGGTTGTCGCTAAAGTCTGCGCCTCGCCGATACGGGCGTCGCGCGCGAGTCGATCGAGATCCGCGTCCTCCTCCGCCTGCACCAGTTTCGACTGTTTGCGAAATGTATCGACGGAGAGTTGGGCCACAACTGCGCGAAGCCATCCGGCAAGCGAACCGCGCCCGGAGTAATAAGCCAACTTGCTCGCAGGTCGCCCGTCTGCTCGAGTGCGAAGTCCGTAGAGTTCCGCCCAGATTGATTGCGCCAGGTCTTCGGCCGCGTCCTCGTTTGAAGTGGCCGAGCGCGCTGCGGAACGAACTGTCGCTGTGAAGCGCTCAACGAGATCGGACCAGGCGTTCTCATCGCCGCGTTCACACGCAATTATTAAACAGAGATCGTCGGCTTGAAGCTCGTCGATAAATGTGGTGATTTGGGCAGCAGGCGTATTCGGCGCATCACGCAGCAGATACTTCTTCACCGTCGCGTCGATTCGCGGTAGCAGAGTGTCCGCGCTGAGCGAACGACTATCCGCGGCGCGTGCGATCAAGCGGCCGGCGCCTTGTTTCACTAACTTCTCGATTTCGTCGATCCTGGTTTCCACGGGGGAATGCTCAAAACGCTACCGGCGTAAATTACCGGATTTATCGAACTTTTGACACCCAAACCTCGCTAAGTTAGATTCCGCTCAAATGCTGCGCGTCACCGAGATCTTTCGTTCTATCCAGGGAGAGTCAACCCATGCGGGCCGGCCTTGCGCCTTCGTTCGCCTGACCGGCTGCCCGATGCGCTGCGTCTGGTGTGACAGCGAGTACACGTTCACTGGAGGTGAACACGTCTCCATCGACGATGTGATGCAGCAAGTGCGCCTGTTGGGTTGCAAGCTCGTCGAGGTTACGGGTGGCGAACCGCTCGCACAAAAAGAGGCGTTCGAGTTGATCAGGCGCTTGTGTGACGAAGATTTCGAGGTTCTGATTGAAACTGGCAACTACGTTTCAACCGCGGGTCTGGATCCACGGGCGAAGGTCATCCTCGATATCAAATGTCCCGCTTCCGGTGAGGAAACGAGAAATGATTGGTCAAACCTGCAACGTCTCCGCAACGACCTCGATGAAGTTAAGTTTGTGATTGCGAACGAAGATGACTGGCTTTACACGAAGCGGGTGATTGAGGAGAACGATCTCGAAACGCGAGCGCACGCTGTGCTGATCTCTCCTGTTTGGGGCCAGATCGATCTGCAACAGTTAGCCAACTGGATTGCGGCAAGCGGCCTTAACGTACGCATGCAATTGCAACTACATAAGTACATCTGGGGACCGGATGTGCAAGGAGTGTGATGGGCGGTTCTGAGGAGATTGCAACCGAAGTCGTCGAGATCGAAGAGAGCGATGAATCACGACGCGCCGTCTGTCTCGTCTCCGGCGGCATGGACTCCTGCGTGACGGCGGCGATCGCACACAACGAAACCGACGAACTAGCATTTCTACACGTCTCGTACGGCCAACGAACTGAGAAACGAGAACGTGAAGCTTTTGAAGCGTTGGCGGATCATTACGACGTCAAGTTGCGTCTGGTGATCTCGCTCGAACATCTCGCTCACATCGGTGGATCGTCTTTGACGGACAGTTCGATCGCCGTTACGCCTGCTGATTTGAGTTCCCGATCAATTCCCTCGAGTTACGTTCCATTCAGAAACGCGCACCTATTGGCGGCGGCCGTTAGTTGGAGCGAGGTGATTGGCGCGCACGCCATATACATAGGAGCAGTTGCTGAAGATTCTTCGGGCTATCCAGACTGTCGTCCGGAGTTCTACGCGGCCTTTCAAAACGCGATCGATCTCGGAACGAAACCGGAAACAAACATCATAATTCGGACACCAGTCATCGGTTTGCGGAAGTCTGAAATCGTGCGTAAAGGGTTGGAATTGCGCGCTCCTTTGGAACTGACGTGGTCTTGTTATCAGTCCACCGCTCTCGCGTGTGGAAACTGCGATTCGTGCGCGCTTCGACTGCGCGCTTTTCGCGAGGCAGGCGAACGCGATCCCATACCTTACCTGCTTGACAGTAATCGTTTTGCTTATTAAGTTTAGGGCAAAATCTCAGGTATTATCGTTACAACCGCAAAATAGCGAGGGCGCATCCTACGCTCGATTCGAGGTCGCGCCCGGGCATGGAGGAATCTGAAGGAAATGATTACTAAATACTTTATTCGAACGCTCGCAGTCGCTGTCCTGTTCGTAGCGTCAGTACCCGCGTTCGCACAAGTCGCCGAGATGCGCGGCAAGGTCTTGATGCAACAAGCCGATGGTCAAAAGGTGCCCCTTGCCGGCGCGCAAATCGACGTGTTTCGCACCGACATTAGGGGTCAGTACGATACGAAAACAGATAAGAAAGGCGAGTTCGTCTTCGCCGGACTCCCTCTTGTTGGCACCTACGCTGTCGCTGCGAGCCATCCGACCGCGGCCCCAAACTTTGTGGCTGGCGTGAAGGCTGGTAGCGGCACTCCTGTTGAGGTCGTTGTTACACCAGGAGACGGAAAGCGGTTCACGCTCGACGAGATCAAGAAGGCCGGCGGCACCAATCCAAAACCTGCTCCTGCCGGCGGTGGTGGCGGCGGTGAAAGCGCAGCCGACAAGGCGAAGCGCGAAGAGTTGATGAAGAAGAACGCGGAGATCGAAGCCTCCAACAAGAAGATCACCGAAGCCAACGAGGTCATCGGGCGTACGTTCAAAGCCGGAAACGAAGCACTCTCGGCCGCAGGAGCTGCCAGCAAAGCTAACAACACAGAGCAGGCGATCCAAAAGTACACCGAAGCCGTGACCCATTTCGACGAAGGTCTTGCGGCTGATTCTGAGCAACCGGCAATACTGACCAACAAGGCAGTCGCTCTTAAAGGACGAGGAGTGGAGCGTTTCAATTCGACAGTAAGATCCAAGACGCTTGATGACGCCGGACGCAACGCTGGACTCGAGGCTGCAAAGGGAGACTTCAAAGCCGCTGCTGAAGCATCGACCAAGGCAGTGACCCTGATCAAAGCGCAGCCCGTGCCAACGGATCCGGCTGAACAGGCGCGCTACAACTCAAACAAGTACGCAGCGCTAATTACGCAAGCGGAATCAATGAGGCTGTTCGTGAGCAAGGTTGATCCAAGTCAGGCCGAAGCCGGATTGACGGCTTTCAAAGAGTACATGGCTGCCGAACCGGACGCGGCTAAGAAGTCGAAGGCACAGCTCGACTCGGCGCAGATGCTGCTCGACGCGGGCGCTGCCGACCAAGCGTTGGGAGAGTTTAAGGCTATCCTGGCGACCACGCCCGACAGTCCGGAAGCGAACCTCGGCGCCGGACTCGCGCTCTACGCCTCAGGCGACAAAGCGAAGTTTCAGGAAGCGGCAAATTATCTCCAACACTTCGTGGATGTCGCTCCCGACAGCAATCCCATGAAAGACGACGCCAAAGCGATTCTCACGGAGCTGAAGAGCACGGAGAAAGTAGTTCCTGAGAAAACGCCGAGCAGACCACGAAAACCGCGCCCATAGTCTCGCGCAATAAGCACTTAGGACGTTAGGCCGCTGCACTTCGAGAAGTGCGGCGGCCTTTGCCGTTTCAGCCGCCAATTTGTGAGATTCTCAACCATTTCCTCTGGAATCTGGCCTTGACACTCCCTGTGTTCAAACCGTACTATGAACGCACAACGATGTTGGCCCATCGTTGAGTGAGTAGACGGTTTAAGCATGCCTCGCGTCCGCATTCGGACGCCTCCAATCCACACAGTACCCGGGACAAATTTTACCTGCCCGTAGAAGGCACAAATGTCAGCCAAATTAGGCGAAATTCTCGTACGTGAAAATCTTATCAGCCCTCAAAACCTGAGAGAGGCGCTCGACTATCAAAGGGAACATGGCGGTCGTCTGTCGTTCAATCTCGTCAAGCTCGGTCTGGTCAGCGACGATATGATCACTGCCGTTCTTTCGCGGCAGTACGGCATCCCTTCGGTCAATCTCGAACTGTTTACTATCGAGCCCGCGGTACTCCGATTAATCCCTCAGGAAGTCGCGCAAAAGCACTCCGTCCTTCCCCTCTCGCGTGTCGGCGCTACGCTCACTTTGGCAATGGTCGATCCGACGAACGTCTTTGCGCTCGACGATGTGAAGTTCATGACTGGTCTGAACGTCGAACCCGTCGTTGTTGCTGAAGGCAGCGTGCAACAAGCGATCGCGAAGTATTACGGAACCTCGCGCGAGATCGAGCTCGCCTCGGCTGTCGTCGAAGAGTCGTCACTCGAGACCATCGCAAAGAATGGATCGAACAATGGCAGCGGCGGTATTACTCACGCAGATCTCGTTTCGCTCGACAGCATCGATTTCGACACCGGACACACTGAAGACGTTGAGGTAGTTGAAGACAACGAAGAGATCGATCTTTCTACGCTGTCGCGCATGAGCGAAGACGCGCCGGTGGTCCGACTTGTCAACGTTCTGCTGGTTGACGCACTTCGCCGTGGCGCCTCAGACATTCACGTTGAACCGTACGAGAAAGAGCTGCGCATACGCTTCCGCATTGACGGCGTGCTTTACGACGTCATGCATCCGCCCTTGAAAATGCGCGACGCGTTGATCTCGCGCGTGAAAATCATGTCCAAGCTCGACATCTCGGAAAAGCGTTTGCCGCAGGACGGCCGCATCAAGATCAAGGTCAAAGTCGATTCACGTTCGCGCGAACTCGATTTTCGTGTCTCAACGCTGCCGACTCTCTTCGGTGAAAAGGTCGTGTTGCGCTTGTTGGACAAGCAGAACCTCATGCTCGATATGACGAAGCTCGGTTTCGAACCGGAGTCGCTCGTCAAGTTCAAGCGAAACATTTCCAAACCGTACGGCATGGTCCTGGTCACTGGACCAACCGGAAGCGGTAAGACAAACACGCTCTACTCAGCGCTCCAATCGCTGAACACGGTCGAGACCAACATCATGACCGCGGAAGACCCGGTCGAGTTCAACCTTCCCGGTATCAATCAGGTGCAGATGAAGGAGCAGATCGGCTTGAACTTCGCCGCCGCTCTTCGTTCTTTCCTGCGCCAGGATCCAAACATCGTTCTGGTCGGCGAAATCCGCGACTTCGAAACGGCTGAGATCGCCATCAAAGCCGCGTTAACCGGCCACCTCGTTCTCTCTACGCTCCACACCAACGATGCTCCCTCAACTATTTCCCGCCTAATGAACATGGGCATCGAACCCTTCCTTGTCGCCACCAGCGT
>DASZDV010000608.1:0-1585 GCA_035941575.1 Pyrinomonadaceae bacterium | reverse complement strand
TGCCGGTCTCGTTCATGTCGTCGATTTCCGGGCGATTCTTGTACCAGTTTGGCATCACCGCGGCTGTCGCGATCATGGTGAGTTTGCTCGTCTCGTTTACGCTGACGCCGATGATGAGCTCGCGTCTGATACGCGGAAGCGATGCAAAAGGCGGACACGATGGACAGGCCTCCCGACGTGCTTTCAATCGCAGGAACGACGCAGGCTATTCACACCTGCTTGCGTTTGCGATGCGGCATCGTTTGGCGGTTGCGCTGGTTTCTCTTGCCGTCGTGTTCTCGAGCATTCCGCTCTATCACGCGGTGAAGCAGGAGTTCATTCCGACTAATGTTGACGAAGCGGAGTTTCAGGTCAGCGTCAATGGACCCGAAGGCACGAACCTCGCGGTGATGAACGAAGTGGTCACCGCGATGGAGAAAGATATTCTCGAGACGCCGGGTGTAACGCTCGTCTTATCATCCGCCGGCGGAGGATTCCTTGGCGGCGTGAATCAGGGCGACGCTTATGTGCGCATCGCGCCGCACGAAGAACGCACTTTGTCGCTGGGCAAGTTGTGGCGCGAAACGAAGAAGGGAAATCCGCTAAACGCCTTTCGCGGAAACTACTCGCAGCAGGACGTTATGATGGAAGTGCGCCGCCGGCTCCAGAAATACGCGCCCATGCGTATCGGCGTTCGCAACAATCAGTCGTTCAACTTCGGCACCGGCGGCCGCACGGACATAGACTTTGTCTTTCGTGGTCCGGATATCGTTGCTCTATCGGGCTACGCTGATGAACTCGTCGAACGTTCGGCAAAACTCGGCGGCATTGTTGACGCGGACACGACTTTGAAACTCAACAAACCCGAGTTGCGCGTGGTGATCAATCGCGATCGCGCCGCTGATCTCGGTGTCAGCACTTCTGACATCGCAACGAGTTTGCGTTTGATGGTCGGCGGAGAAGAAGAAGCTTCGCGATTCAGAGACGAGTCGATCAATGAAGACTACGACGTGCAGTTGCGTTTGACCGAGAAAGATCGCAGCGACGTTGACACGATCAGCCGGCTATACGTTCCCTCATCGCGTGGCGGCTCGGGTGGTGGAGGCGGGCTGGTGCGGCTCGACAACCTCGTCACGATCAAGCGCGACACCAGCCCATCGCGAATCGATCGCCTCGATCGCGAGCGACAAGTTTCGGTGCGCGCGTCTGTAGCGCCTGGTTACGCGCTTGCGGATCGCATCGAGGCGTTGCGGAAAACAGTGGGCGAGATGAATTTGCCTGCAGCTTACACGACCACCGTATCGGGCCGCGCGCGCGAGTTGGAAAGAACGTTCACAGAATTCATCTGGGCGTTCATTCTCTCGATAATCTTCATGTACATGATTCTGGCGTCGCAGTTTGAAAGCATCGTGCACCCGTTCACGATTCTTTTAAGTCTGCCGCTGTCAGTGCCGTTTGCTTTGCTGTCGTTATGGGGTATGGGCGACACCTTGAACCTCTACTCGGCGCTTGGTGTGCTCGTCTTGTTTGGTGTGGTGAAGAAGAACGCGATCTTGCAGATCGATCACATGAACAACTTGCGCGCGAAAGGCATGGAACGCGCTGA
>DASZDV010000607.1:0-7744 GCA_035941575.1 Pyrinomonadaceae bacterium | reverse complement strand
GAGTAGGTGGCCCAAACGATTAACTTCCCATAAGACGCGGACATCTGAGCCGTCAGAGCGCATTAGCTTTAAGTCGCGGTGGTATTCGAGTGGCCATAAGTAACCGGAAAGCGGATCGCGACGCCACTCGCCAACGTCCCGCTTGCTTAACGCCTGAGGGGAGGAATTGATACAAAACAAAAACTGGATTGGTTCTTTGTTTTGGAAGTGCGCCAGTAATTCCGCCGGCGTGAGGCTGGAGAACGGCGGCTTCAGGGCTAAGCGTGTTTCTTTACCGAGGCTTGCACGTTCGCGTCGAGCCAACAGCATCATTAATGTGCGCCGCACCGCCTCGCGTCCCGCAGTTATCAGGTTCACTTCACCACGAAGCGCACGCTTAACTTTTCTGGAGACGGACATCGGGCAGTCAGGAGAGAATCGAAACTTCCTCGAGCGCATCGAGAATACGCTCGGAAGTGTGCCCGTCCCAGAGTGGAGGCTGGCGGGTGACGCGCTTGGCCGAACCGTTCAATGCGGCGGCCGCGGCAGTGATAATTCGCGTCGTGTCAGTACCAACGACGACGTTCGTTCCAAGTTCAACGGTGATCGGACGTTCTGTGTTTTCGCGTAACGTCAGGCAAGGAATACCGAGCGCAGTTGTCTCTTCCTGAATTCCGCCGGAGTCGGTCAACACGAGCCGCGCACCACTGTAGAGACTCAGAAAATCGAGATAACCGAGCGGATCGATCACGCGAAGCTTATCCATCGCGGCGACGCGATTCGACACCCCAAGTTCAGCAATCGTTTTTCTGGTGCGTGGATGAACGGGAAAGATCACGGGCAGTCTTTCCGTGATCTTCTCGAGCGCCGAGAGTATGCGATCGAACGTGTCAAACTGATCGACATTCGAAGGACGATGCAGGGTCAGAACTGCGTAATCCGTTCCTGCGACGCCGAGTTCGGTGCTGATGTGCGAACTTCGAGCGCGTTTGAGATTTTGCTGTAACGAGTCGATCATCACGTTGCCGACGAAACGTATTCGCTCTTCTGGAATTCCCTCGGCGCGCAAATTGGCATCAGCATCGGTCGAAGGCGTGAAGAGGAGATCGGCAATCTGATCCGTGAGGAGTCGATTGATCTCTTCCGGCATGGTGCGGTCGCGGCTGCGCAAGCCGGCTTCGACGTGCGCTACCTTCACTCCGAGTTTCACGCACACGAGGGCACAAGCAAGCGTCGAGTTTACGTCGCCGACGACAAGCACCCAATCCGGCTTTTCCTGCAACAGGACGGGTTCGAAACGTTCCATCACTGCGGCTGTCTGGGCGGCATGTGAAGCAGAACCAACGCCGAGGTGAGTGTCGGGTTCGGGGAGTTCGAGGTCGCGAAAGAATGAATCGGACATTGCCGCGTCGTAGTGCTGGCCGGTATGGACCACAAGCGGCTGAAACTTCGCTGGACGCTGCTTCATCGCGGCGACGATCGGCGCCACCTTCATGAAGTTCGGCCGCGCGCCGACGACGTTGATTACTTTGAGTACCTGCATCCGTATCGAAAACCGAGCACGGATAACACAGATCTGTGTAATCTGTGGCTAAACACTACAAGCGAATAATGCGCGCCTTACTATCGCGGCGCAGGTCACCCTTCAACGCGTTCCGAGTATCAACAACCAACGGCGCGAGCCGGCACACACGCTTGTAATCAATGTCACTGTGATCGGTGACGATGATCACACAATCGACGCTCTGCAACTGTTCGTCTGTCAACGACACCGAGCTCAACGGCTCACCATTCGCCTCCGTATGCGCATCGTCAAAACGCATCTCCGCGACAAACGGATCGTGATAACTCACTCGTGCACCCTTCTGCCGTAACCGATCGATGATCGACAACGCCGGACTCTCGCGCACATCGTCAACATCCTTCTTGTAAGCCACGCCAAGCAAGAGCACGTTCGAACCATTCATCGGCTTGCGCTCATCATTGAGCCCGTCGGCGACCAACTGCACGACATGCTCCGGCATACGCGAATTAACTTCCTCAGCCAAACTGATGAAGCGCGAATCAAAACCGTGTTGCCGCGCCTTCCACGAAAGATAATGCGGGTCGAGCGGTATGCAATGGCCGCCGATTCCGGGTCCGGGGTAAAACGCCATGAACCCAAATGGTTTCGTCGCCGCCGCTCGAATAACTTCCCACGTATCGATGTTGAGCGCGTAACAAAGTCGCGCCATCTCGTTCGCCATGCCGATGTTCACTGCGCGGAAAGTGTTTTCCAGCAACTTCGCCGCTTCCGCCACGCGCGCTGAAGTCACCGCGTGAACATCACGCACAATCTGTGAATACAAGTGCGCCGCGACTTCAGTCGATTCATCTGTTACGCCACCAACAACTTTCGGAATGTTGTTAGTCAGAAACTGCGGATTCCCCGGATCGACGCGTTCTGGCGAGAACGCCAACAGAAAATCCTGGTCCAACCGCAAACCAGTCTCTTCAAACATCGGCAACAACACCTCGTCCGTCGTTCCCGGATAAGTTGTCGACTCTAGAATAATCAGATGTCCGCGGCGGAGTCGTTTCTTGATCTCTTCGGCAGCCGCGAGAATGTAAGAAACGTCTGGTTCTTTAGTTTTTCGCAATGGCGTCGGCACGCAGATGATGATTGCGTCGCACTCAGCGAGATGATTGAAATCTGTAGTCGCACGAAGCTTGTTCGCCTCGACAAGTTCCTGCACACGCGCGGAGGGCACGTCGCCGATATATGATTGGCCCTCATTGATGCGTGCTGCTTTGGCTTCGTCAACCTCAAAACCGGTGGCCTTAAATCCCTTGACCGCAAACTCGACGACCAAAGGAAGGCCCACGTAACCGAGACCAATAACACCGACTTGAGCTTGTTTGTTTGTGATGCGACCGATGAGTTCGTTCTTCATAAGTGGTGCCGAAAGACTAGTGAGCGCGTCCGACACTGTCAAGCATAGGTTTTCGGCTACGATTTTTCTTGACACACGTCGCGGACACCACTATATCGACTCGGTCCATGCCTGAAGATTCCTCCAGTTCGTCAGCAAGACTCGTTCGCGGCCTGAGCCTCCTTGACGCCACGATGATCGTCGTCGGCTCGATGATCGGGTCCGGAATTTTTATCACGTCGGCTGAGTCGTCGCGGCTGGTGGGTTCGCCCGGTTGGCTGCTGGCCGCCTGGGCACTCGCGGGCGTGCTCACAATCACCGGGGCGCTTTGTTGCGCCGAACTGGCGGCTATGTGGCCGCGCGCCGGAGGCCAATACGTCTTTCTGCGCGAAGCCTATGGCCCGTCGATCGGGTTTCTTTTCGGCTGGGGACTCTTTCTAATCATTCAGACCGGAACGATTGCCGCGGTTGCGGTTGCGTTTGCGAACTTCACCGGCGTGCTGACTGACGTCATCTCAGCCGAATCGTATCTCGTCGGGCCGCTCACGATCCTTAAGCCGTTCACAATCGGCGGTCTTAGCTTCAACGGTTACGCTTTGAGTCTCTCGACGCAACAGTTGCTCGCAGTCGTGATGATTCTTTTCCTCACTTTCATCAACACACGCGGACTCCAAACCGGAAAACTCATTCAGAACACTTTCACGTTCACGAAAACTGCTGCGTTGCTCGGACTGATCGTCATTGGACTCCTGCTCGGTTGGAACCACGGCAGCGCTGCTTACACGTCGTCGTGGTGGGCGCCGTGGGAAAACGGGTGGAAGCCGGCCGCCGCGCAGGTCTGGTTCGAACCGGCGAGCCACGGCCTGCTCGTGCTTGCACAGGTTATGTTGCTTGGCCGCGCGATGGTTGGGCCGCTGTTCGCACAGTCCGCGTGGAACAACGTGACCTTTACCGCGGGTGAAGTGCGCGATCCAGGCAAGAATCTTCCGCGCGCGTTGCTCCTGGGTTGCGGGATCGTGGTCACTCTCTACCTGCTCGCGAACCTTGCGTACGTCGTTACTCTTCCGCTCGCGCAAATACAAAGTGCGCCACAGAATCGGGTCGCGACAGCAGTGATGCAAGCCGCGATTGGTCCAAGCGGCACGATCGTTATGGCGGTGGCGATCATGATCTCAACGTTTGGTTGCAACAATGGATTGATTCTGGCCGGCGCGCGTGTGTACTACGCGATGGCCCGTGACGGTCTGTTCTTCAAACGAGTCGATCGAGTGAACGCGCACCACGTGCCGGCAGTGGCATTGCTGGCGCAGGGCGTCTGGGCGTCGTTGCTCGTGTTGCCACGCACCGTTACGGTCAATCAACAAACTGGTGCGGTCAATTACGGTAACGTCTACACGCAACTGCTCGAATACATCGTGTCAGCAGATCTGATTTTTTACATGTTGATGGTTGGCGCCGTGATTGTTATGCGACGCAAGGCGCCACTGATCGAGCGGCCTTATCGAACGTTGGGGTATCCAATCGTGCCGCTGGTTTATCTCATCATCGCGGGACTCTTTGTGGTGGACTTAGCCATTTTGGCTCCGTCAACCTCCGGTATCGGTTACTTACTCGTTTTAACTGGAGTACCGATTTATTACGTCTGGAGCCGTAAGACACAAGAAGCACAAAACTGATTTCTCTGTGCCTTTTGTGGTTCTGGCTTCACTTAACCCATTCGTCAGCGATCTCCGTCTCGACTTTCACCGGAACTGTTTTCAAATACTCCTCACCCGCCGCGCACATCACTCGTTCAACTTTCGCCGCGATGGCCTGCGCTTCGTCCGCATCTGCTTCCACGACGATCTCGTCGTGAATGATGTTGACGATCTGCGCGTTTGTGTCGCTCAGTTCGACCTTCAACAGCCGCAACGCTCGTTTCAAAATGTCGGCGCTGGTTCCCTGAATCGGCGTGTTCTTGCCGTTGCGCTGCGTCATCGAGACTTGTTGCCGATCGTTTTCGTCGTAGCGGAAACGCACGAGGCGCCCTGAAGCAGTGCGCGCCTGGCGCTCCGTTACTGCGCGGTTTGCTGCCTCGCGCAGGTAAGTGTCTAACTCTCGATACGTGCTGAAGTAACGCCGCAGGATGTTTTCCGCATCTGAGACGGACATGCCCGTCATCAGCGCAAACCGTTGAGCGCCGATGCCGTAAACCACACCGAAATTCAGACGCTTCGCGAAGTCGCGCTGTTCCTTCGTAACCTGATCGAGCGACGCATTGAACACCTGAGACGCCGTCACGCGATGCAGATCCGCACCGCTGTTGAAGGCGTTAATAAATCCGCGATCGCCCGAAAACTCCGCGAGAATGCGCAATTCAATCTGTGAATAATCGGCGATGATCAGTTTTCGTTCTTCGGGATAACCGCTGAAACAACGGCGATACTCAACCGCGTGCGGCACCTGCTGAATGTTTGGATTGGTGCAGGCGAAACGTCCTGTTGGCGCGCCAATCTGGCGGAAGTCTGCGTGTAGACGCTTCGTTACGGGATTGATCAAATCGATCATGTTGGTGCCGTAACTCGTCAGCGCTTTTTGTACCGTGCGGTATTCGAGCAACGTGGCAATCACCGGATACTGCGCTGCGAGCGGTTGCAGTTTCCAATTGCGCGTTGAGTCAGGAACCGGAATGCCGAGGCGATTCAATGCCTTCGTTAGTTGTTGCTGCGAGTCGAGATTGATGTCATCGCGTTGTGGACCGCCGAACAAGGAACCTTGCGACGACTCTTCGGCTAGGACCTCCTGCAACTGCTCCGCAAGCTCCTTGCGCCGTTTTTCAACAATGCCCAACTGTTCGAGCCAGCGATCCTTGTGCATGAAAAAGCCCGCCAGCTCGATATCGACGACCGGCATCACGCATTCAAACTCGAGCTGTGCGCACTTCACTAACGACTCAGCCTTCAATCGTTCGATCAGTTTTTCGCGCAGCGGCAGCAGAATCGCCGCATCGCGCGCGGCGTATTCCAACTGCGATTCGGTGAGTTCGAGATCCCAGTTACTGAGACGTTCACTCTTGTCGACGAGCTCGTTCAGATAACGATCTGCGACAGTCTCCAGTCCATGACGCTCCTCGATGTCGCCTGCGCCGACGAGTTGACTAGCCAGCAACGTGTCGAACAGTCCAACGAGATCAACGCCGAGATTGTGCTTGATAAACTTCGCGTCAAACTTTGCGTTGTGCGCGATCTTGATTGGCCGCGGCGCTGCGAGCAGACGACGGAGCGGCGCCAATGCGTCGCTCGTGCGTGCGTCGCCGCCGGCGAAACGATCGAAGTCGACGATGTAGACGCGATCGGGCGTTGCTAACTGAATGAGTCGCAAACGTGAGGTATACGGATCGAGTTCGGTAGTCTCCGTGTCCAAACCGACAACCGGTTGGTTTGCGAGAGTTTCGATTGCTTTCCGGAGTTCATCCGCGGTTCGGATCAGTTGGTAGTTCGTCATTTCAGAACAGGTCTTATAGGACCTATAACTCCTGTAGGACCTATAAAGCCATGATGCGCTTCAACATCAGTATCTGCCCTTTGTGTTGCGCTTCGTGATCGATCAAGTGGTGCAGTATCCAGCGCAAGTTGTGCTCCGTGGGTTTGTCGTGGCGCTCGAAAATGATAATGCGCTGGAGATCCTTATCGTTGTATGAGAAGAGCACGTCGCGAGTCATGTTGCGGATCTTCTCCGCTTCCTGAAGACAAAACGCAGCCGTGTAGCCGTTGCGCGAGACGGCGTCCACGTCGTCGAGAATGTCCCAATACGGAGCCTTCTTGTCTTCTTCCGTGAGTTGACGGCCAGACACAACCATTTGCATCCAAAACCATTCCGCCTCACCGATGTGCAACACGAGCCCACCGATCGAATGCGCTCCGAGAAAAGCGGGCTTGCCAATCATGTTGTCGGGAATGTCTTTGACTGCGGCCACAATCTGCCGGCGCACTTCTTCCATGCCGCTGAGGTAATAACCGATTTGGATTGACAGGCCGGGATGAGGCGTCAGAACTCTCTGTCTCATTGCGTAATCCTTTCCGGATGCGGTCGAACAAACAACAGCAACAGCGCGGCGGCCGTTGCGCCCATCACCGCGCTGATCAGGAACGCGGTCGTCGGGCCTTTCCAGTCCCAAATCATACCCATCAACAGCGACGCAGGAAACACCGTGATACCGAAGGCAAGATTATATAGTCCGTATGCTGTTCCTCGTTGCTCGGGGCGCACAAGATCTGCGACGAGCGCCTTCTCCGCGCCTTCAGCCAAACCGAAATAGATGCCGTAAATTAAGAAAAGCACCCAAACGCTCACTTCAGTTCTAACGAAGGCAAAGCCCGCATACACCGCCGCATAGAGTACCCAGCCGGAGACAATTAGACGCTTACGTCCCAGACGATCGGAAAGATCGCCGCCCCATAACGAGCTCAACACTTTGCTCGCATGGTGTGCCGACCATAACAGCGGCACGAGCGCGATTGAAACTCCCGAATCACGCGCGCGCAAAATCAGAAAACTATCTGATGAATTCGACAGCGTGAACAGCGCAAGAATGAGCAGAAACCGTTTGAAGTTCCCGTCGAAGCCGCGCAACGAGAGCTTCGGCATTTGCGCCTCGCTTTGTTGCGGCACAGGCGACTCGCGCATGAAGAACACCGCGACCAGCACTGCGAGAAACGCAGGCACTGAAGCAAGTAAGAAGATCTTCGTGAACTCTCCCGACGTCGGCGTGGTCGCATTTACCACGAACCACATAACCAGGAGATAACCAAGCAACGGTCCGATTACCGCGCCTGCATGATCCATCGCGCGCTGAAAGCCGAAAGCAATTCCCC
>DASZDV010000606.1:0-1598 GCA_035941575.1 Pyrinomonadaceae bacterium | reverse complement strand
ACCTTGCGCCACGCCCGCAATAACGTTGCGTGATCTTTGTTAGCGTGCAAATTCGCGATCATGCACGCGACGAAGCAACGATCGTCAATCGCGAGACGCTCGCGCCACGCAGGTCGATCACATTCCGGCGCGGCAGTTTCAATCCCATTTGGGATCACGGTGACCTTTTCCCCGCTAACGCCAAGTTTGTGGATCAAAAACTGCGCGCCCGCGACACAGTTTGATATGAACTGCGGCGTTCGCTGCGCCGCCCAACGCACCGACGGGGAGCCATAAGGAACAATTCCCTCGTCACGTTGGTTCCAGACACAGGATCTCGCGCCGGTCCACCTCCAGATCAATCCGCAAACGACGTTTGGACCAAACGTATAAGGAAGAAGCAGATCCGGTTTTGCCTCGCGCAAACTCCGGCCGACTGTGATCAGCGCGCGCAACCTGCTCAAGCGGCTCTCGGTAAACGGATAGGGAATGACCCTCCACGGGATATCGTGCTGTTCACAAATGTCAGCGACTGGTCCAGACTTGTTGAAGCCACAGATTTCAACGTTCGCCTCATCGTGCGTGGATAAGTATCGCGCCAGAATCAGCGCCTGGCGTTCGGCGCCGCCGAGTTCAAGATTGCCCAGAACAAAAATGATCCGGCGGCCCTTCAGCATCAGCGCACAATGAAGTCGGCGAGCTGGCTGGCGGTTGTGCCGGCAAGAATGTCGGTAATCGTGACTTTCAGATCGTAGCGGCCTGGTGAGAGCGACTTGAGCGCGAGTTCCTCCCCGAATGGAATTCGTTGTGGATCTTCTCCGCCTTTGCTGAGCTTGCGTTGAGGCGAACTCAGGATAGCGTGTCCGTCGCGCAGAACATGCGTCTGTACGGTTAACTGCGGGTTGCCACCGGAATCGCGTTTCGCGTTGTAAACGAAGATCCAGTAACCGAGTGGCGCCGATCGCACAAAACTATGATCGACGCTCAATTGAACATGCGGACTGTTTGCTTTGGAGTTGTCTTCGACCACTTGGCCGCCTAACAAAAGACTACTGAGTGTTAGTTGATTACGGGTTAGATCCGGAATCACTATCCACTGGCTCGCACTACCGACGCGCCCAGACTTTTCATCGCGAGCAGCGACGCGAAACTGATAAATGCCGGGCGTCAAAGGCGTGTGATGGTTATAGAAGATTCCGCCTGCAGGTTCGCCTTCTTTGCGCGGATTGATATTCAACTGATTACGAAAACTCCCCGCGACTTTTCCCTTGTCGTTAAGCACCACGCCTGCTAATCGAATCGTTGCGGGCTGTTTTCCGTCCGAGCCAAAAGTCAGACCACGGGCAACGATCTCCATCGCGGAGGTGACGACGAGTCCATTCGCCGGTGTGTTCAAATATGTGAGCGACAACATGACAGGCAGACCAGACACCGGATATTGATCGGTGAGCGCGTCGCGAATCTCCGTGTCGGGCGTTTTTGTCGTTTTGTTCGCGGCAGGCTTTTCAGTTACCGCGGCAGTAGTTGGCGTGTGCTTTGAACTATCAACATAACCACGCGGAGCACGCACCGACAGTTCGGGATGACCAACAACGCTGATTTTCACGTGCCGGAATTTC
>DASZDV010000605.1:0-1736 GCA_035941575.1 Pyrinomonadaceae bacterium | reverse complement strand
ATCTGGGGTTTAGAGCCACAGGTTTTCACAGATCTCTCCATAGGTGAGACGCAGAAGCACGAGTTTGTGCGTGGAAACGCTTCAGAGTTTCTAACCAGTAACACCGAGACGCCGAACTCCTTCGTGAACGCTTATCGCGAGCGACTCAGGCAGGAAGGGATTGAATTGGTCCTGCCGATGATCGTGCGCGAGGAAATTACCGGACTGGTCCTACTCGGCGGCAAAGCGAGTGGGGAAGAGTTTTCATCCGACGACTTCGATACGATTCGCGCGATGGTCCGGCACATCGGCGTGGGTATCCACACACACCGCCTACTCGAACAGGTGGCCCAACGTGCGAAAGAGAATCGCAGGCTCTATGAAGAGTTGCGCGCGATTTACCGCGACACAGTACGCGCATTCGCAGCCGCCATCGACATCAAGGACAAATACACGCAGGGACATTCAGAGCGCGTAGGAAAATACAGCGAGATCATTGCGCGTGAGCTGGGTTGGAATGAAGACGAAGTGGAAGGAATCCAGATCGCAGGATACTTGCACGACGTCGGCAAGCTGGTAGTGGACCGTGACATCATCAACGCGCCCTACAACATTAACGCGAAGGAATCGAGCCAATTAAGCCGTCATCCTTCGGCAGGTTACGAGATTCTCGCGCCGATCAACCATCCGTACGCCGACATCCCGCTGATGGCGAAGTATCACCACGAGCGACTCGACGGGCGCGGTTATCCTGACGGCCTGGTTGACGAGCAGATCCCTTTGGGCGCGAAGATCGTTTCACTTGCAGACTCATTTGACGCAATGACGACCGACCGTCCTTATCGCCGGCGGCGTTCATTTGAAGACGTAGTGCGTGATCTGCGCGAGAACAGTGGAAAGCAGTTTGATGGAAAAGTGGTAGCGGCGTTTGCGCGCGCGATCTTGAAGGAAGTCAACGGCGTAACTAAAGAGCGCCGAATTACAAAGATGCTCGGTAAGGATTACCTGCTAGGCGAGAACGTTCCGACATTGTTGAGCGACCTCATCCGCGACTTGGGCCACGAAGAAGCACAAAAAGCACAAAGTCAAAGCTGACCAACTGTCTTGTGCTTCTTGTGCCTCTTTGTGGCTTTACTTCGGTTGAATTCTCAGAACGAAGTTGCAAATAGCGATCTTCTGATCGGGCGCGACTTCTGTTGGTTCTTCCCGCGGCAACTCTCGCCCATTAACGATCGTCGGATTGCGGCCCTTCGCGACCAGCCAGTAACGCCCTTCGTTGTCACGCGACAGCACCGCATGCACGCGGCTCACTTCCGGATCGCCTTTGACTGGTAGATCGACCGTAATGCTGCGAGAACCACGCCCAATCGTGATCTCGTTTTTCATCACCGGAACCACTGCCTCACGAACGCCGTCGCGCCAAACTTCCACTGAGTACAATGCCGTGGCCTTAGGCCGAACAACAGTTTGTTCACTCTCGCTAGACTCAGACGCTTTCTCTACGATCGTATCGCCTGGATTAAACGCCGGCGCCGTCCGTCCGGGATCCACACGAGGTGTGACCATCGTGTGGCCACTCTCCGTCTCATCCCAAACTGCCTGTACGCGAAACTCGCCTTTGTTCAGCGTTCCATCGACACGCAACTCGACGGCGAACGATTTGACGGCCAACTGAGTCTGGCCACTCAGCTCTCGCGCTCTTTCCGACAACACGTGAAACAGTCCCTGTTCCAAACCACGGCGTTTATCGCCCTGCC
>DASZDV010000604.1:0-2143 GCA_035941575.1 Pyrinomonadaceae bacterium | reverse complement strand
CACTCTTTATTCACGTGACGCTCGTCCCTTACATCGCTGCCGCGGGTGAACTCAAAACGAAACCGACGCAACACTCCGTACGCGATCTACGAGAGATTGGTATCCAGCCGGACATTCTTCTATGCCGTTCGGAGAAACCGTTGTCGCGAGATCTGCGCAGTAAGATTGCGCTGTTCTGTAACGTAAAAGAATCGGCAGTCATCAGTGCGCAGGACGTCGACACGATTTACGACGTACCGCTGGCATTTCACGAACAGGGCCTCGACGATCTGATCGTCACGCAACTTGGTTTGCACGGAACCGCGCCGCAGGCGGATCTCGCTGAGTGGCGCAACCTCGTAGCGACCATTCGCGAGCCTTCCGGCGGTGAAGCATCGATTGCAATTGTCGGCAAGTACGTGGAACTCGAAGACTCCTACAAATCCTTGCGCGAAGCGTTGACACACGGCGGTGTGGCAAACAATCTGCGCGTTGACGTGAAGTGGATTGAGTCGGAAGAGTTGATGGACGACGACTACGAAGCGCGTTTGCGCGACTTCGATGCGATTCTCGTTCCCGGTGGTTTCGGCAAACGCGGCATTGCAGGAATGATTCGTGCGATCTATTACGCACGCAAGACGCGCACGCCGTATTTTGGCATTTGTCTGGGAATGCAGACTGCGTGTCTCGAGTACGCTCGGAACGTCTGTGAACTTAAAGACGCTGATTCAACCGAGTTCGACGCCGACACGCCACACCCGATCATCTTCAAGTTACGCGATCTTGTTGGCGTTGAAGAACTCGGTGGCACGATGCGTTTAGGCGCGTGGCTCTGCCGGCTCGCCCCCGGTTCGCTCGTGCGCGATATCTACGGTGGCGCGGATGAGATCAGCGAACGCCATCGCCATCGCTACGAGTTCAATCCGGAATATCGAGAACGTTTGGAAAATGAAGGGCTCGTGTTCAGCGGCGTGTCTCCTGACGGAAAGTTTGTCGAGATGATCGAGCTGCCGCGCGAAGTGCATCCGTGGTTTGTCGGTTGCCAGTTTCACCCGGAATACAAATCGAAACCTTTGAATGCCCACCCACTGTTTGCAGCGTTTGTCCGCGCTGCGTACGAGAACCGTTTGCAGTCAGAGACCTCAATGGAAAAGAACGGCGAGGTCGATCTGGTGATGCACGAACGTGTGAGTGCCACCACTGGTGATTAACGATCTCCTCATCGGTCAGACCCTCGACCAAAAGTACTACCTCGAAGATCGTCTCGGGGAAGGCGGCATGGGTACGGTCTATCGCGCGCGTCACTTGTTGATGGATCGTGCGGTAGCAGTCAAGGTTCTGCACCCGCAGTTCGTTGAGAACGACGCCGCGCGCACTCGCTTTCAACTTGAAGCGCGTGCAGCCGTACATCTGCATCACTCGAACGCGGTCTCCGTCACTGACTTCGGTCAAACTCCAGACGGTTATGTTTACCTCGTCATGGAGTTGCTCAAAGGCAACACACTACGCGAGATACTCGCGAGGGAAGCTCCGCTCGAAACTGCACGCGCGATCTCGATCATCTTGCAAGCTTCGGCGGCAGTCGCAGCCGCACATGAAGCCGGCATAATTCATCGCGATCTCAAGCCGTCGAATATTTTGGTGACGAAGAGCGCCGATGCTCCGGCGCTCGTGAAGGTGTTGGACTTCGGCATCGCGAAACTGGCGTCTGATTTATTTGACGGTGAGGAGGCCAGTGCTCAAACTCTTCCCGGCACGCCAATCGGAACCCCGCGTTACATGTCGCCGGAACAACACGAAGGACGCGACCTGACACCCGCTGCTGACGTTTACAGTCTCGGTGTGATCCTCTACGAGATGCTGACAGGTATGGCGCCTTTCACAGGCACGAGTGTCGTTGAGATCGCGTTGAAACATGCGAACGATGAACCACGCGCGCCGCGTGAGATCGTCGCAGCTATTCCTCCTGACGTGGAGCGCGTCATCTTGCGCGCTCTCGAGAAACAACCGGAAGCGCGACCCGCAAACGCTGAAGAGTTTCGACGCGAAGTCTTGCAGACTGCCGAGCGGCTGGGCCTCGAACACCAGGCAATCACCAGTGCGCCTGACATCGAGGCGTTGCGCGGCACCGCGCTGCAATCACCGTCGGGCCGTTTGATCGTGG
>DASZDV010000603.1:0-2413 GCA_035941575.1 Pyrinomonadaceae bacterium | reverse complement strand
CTCATTACCTGAACTATTACCGTCGCACGATTGCCCACAACTCGATGCTTGTTTACCAACCCGGCGAGAAGTTTTTCTGGGCGGAGAATCTTTGGGCCGCCGCGAACGACGGTGGCCAGCGAATGGATTCGTCGCGCTACTGGAATACGGTTCGGAGCAGGGAAGACTTTGAGCGCACGCGTGACCTTTGGGCCACCGGACACATGGAAGTGACTGATCTCAAAGAGGGTTCATACGTCTACGCGCGCGGTAATGCGACGAACGCCTATCAACCCTCAAAGATGGAACGCTTCACCCGCGAGGTCGCGTACACGCCCGCGAACAACGTCTTGTTTGTTTTCGATCGCGTGCGAACTACGGATCCAGGATTAAAGAAAGTGTGGTTACTGCATGGTGTCGGCAAACCATTGGTCGAAGCCAGGGGAAAAGACGTTGGTCACGGTGGCACTGCGTACTCAAACGCCTCGACTTTCACATACGAAGATGGCGGTGGACGGTTGCGAGTTCACTCGTTGCTTCCGCGCGAACGAGAAGTGATCGCGCGTGGTGGTCCAGGTTGGGAATTTTGGACCCCGGGCGATGAGTTTGGTGGCGCGTGGGGTTCGGGTAAGAACTGGCCTCTCGATCCTGCGGCCGGTGGTCCACTCCCGACTGATCCGTATTTACGAAAGATGTGGAAGACGTTTTGGGGCGAAGATTTTGAAAAGCTGCTGCCGTCGAATACTCGTGCGGTTGTGCCGGCGGCATGGCGTATCGAAGTGTCACCTGCGAAACCGGCGAAGGAAGACTTTTTTCTGCACGTGCTCGAAATCGGCGACAAAGGCGATGCACGCGCCCCGAAAGTTGAGCTGGTTGACGGCTCCAATTTGATCGGCGCTCTCGTCGAGGGTGGCACGGTTACGTTGTTTGCAACGGGGGAGGGTTTTGTAACCGACGCTGAAGCCACGATTCCGGATGTCGAGACCGCTAACCTGCTGATCAGCGGTCTGAAGCCACACGCAAAGTACGAACTGCAAATGACTGGCGGCCGGGCAAACTGGCGTGGTGGGTTATTCAACGGTGTTCCCGGGGGAACATTCAGCGGCACGGCTAATGAGTCGGGCGTCTTGTATGCGCCGTTCAAGGGTCAGAAAGACGGACGACTCCGGCTTCGCATGCTTGCCGGTCGATAGTGAAAAGCAAGCCACAGATTACACAGATTTTTATGAGACTTTCGATCTGGACACTATTTCTACTTGCGGGCGCTGCTCTGGTTTGCGCTCAGCCGCCACAACGCATTTCCACCAAGTCACTGCGCGAGGTCAACAAAGTTGCACAACCTGCGGCAAGGTCCGTAATCGCGATCGTTGGTGCAAGTCTTATCGACGGGCGTGGCGGACCAGTCGTTCCGGATTCGGTCGTCGTCGTTCGCGGCGAACGGATCGTCGCGGTTGGCAAGCAAGGTGAGGTCAAAATTCCGTCGGGCGCCGAAGTGATTGACGCCAGGGGCCTCACACTTTTACCCGGGCTGATCGACGCCCACTTTCACATCGACGGTGACGATCCATTACCGGCGCTCTACCTCTCGCATGGCGTGACGTCGCTGCGCGATCCAGGACAGTGGATCGAAGCCTACGACGCAGCGCGAAGAGCCTCAGCTCCAGTTCCACGTTTGTTTCTGTGTGGACCTCACCTCGATTCACCACCGCCGGCTTATCCCGCGGACTCCTTCATTGTCCGCGACGCCGAAGAAACGCGACTTGCAGTCAACCGTTTCGTAGATAGTGGCGCCTCCGCGATCAAGGTCTACTATCGCCTGCCGCTCGCCTTGATAAAGATCGCAATCGAAACTGCACACGCGCGAGGTGTTCCGGTGATGGGCCATCTCGAGATCGTTGATGCACGCGACGCGATCCGCGCCGGCATTGATGGCATCGAGCACGCCACATCTTTCGGCACTGCGTTGCTGCCACTCCGTGAGGCGGAAAAATACCGGCAGTCAGTATTGGCTGACAATAACGCGAGACGTGAAGGACGCTACCAGGTCTGGAACGCGATAAACCTGAATACGCCGGAAGCCGAATCGCTCTTCAAGTTGATCGTGGACCATGGCGTCTTCGTTTCGCCTACGCTTGCTGTCTTCGAAAAGCAAAATGGAGACAGGGGCACAACCGATATGCACGTTCGTGCGTTCAAACAGATGGAAGCGTTTGTGGGCCTCGCTGGTAAAGCAGGTGCGAAGATTGTCGTCGGCTCGCATTCCGATGTGCCGCATGCAAAGCGGGGTTGGGCTTATCAACGCGAGCTCGAGTTACTCGTCGAATCAGGTCTGACGCCGATGCAGGCGCTCGTAGCCGGAACAATGGAAAACGCTCGTTACTTTCACATCGCCGATCGATTGGGAAGCGTCGAAGCCGGAAAGCTCGCGGACCTC
>DASZDV010000602.1:0-18952 GCA_035941575.1 Pyrinomonadaceae bacterium | reverse complement strand
AAGAAACCGCTGCCGCGCGAGAGTTTTTCGCCGCGGGAATCGAAAGTTTCGATCGCCACTGCTGACGGCTTAATACGGCGGACCAGGTCGGGAAGAATATCCTGCGCTTGGGCTGTGATGGGGATTGTTAAGAGAAGTACGAGCCAGACTAATTTCATGTCTCTCTCAAGAACTCGATAGTGCCAGCCGTTGCACGTGTGTCACGACCTCAGCGATTCTAACATCCTCACTCTGTTTTGTAAGACGATCGAACAGTTCAACGACACCTTCCGAGACTTTTTTGCCGACAGTGATTCGATAAGGAATGCCGATCAGATCTGCGTCCTTAAACTTCACGCCGGCGCGTTCGTCGCGGTCGTCCAGCAGCACTTCGAGTCCGGCGCGTTGTAGATCGCGATAAAGCTTCTCTCCCGCTTCGCGCAAGTCGTCCTGCTTCATGTTGGTGATGGTTACGATCACGTCAAACGGTGCGAGCGATTTCGGCCAGATAATTCCGTCTTCGTCATGGCGCTGTTCAACTGCGGCAGTGATGATTCGTTCAACGCCGATGCCGTAACTGCCCATGACGATCGGTACTTCTTTGCCTTCCTGGTTGAGCACTGTTGCGCCCATCGACTCGGAATATTTCGTTCCGAGTTTGAAAATGTGCCCGATCTCCATGCCCTTGAACACTTCGAGAACACCGACTTCACAACGCGGACAACCTTCGCCCGATTCAACTGTGCGAAAGTCCGCCCACAGGTCGGCTTTGACATCCCTTTCAACGTCAACACCACGAATGTGCCACTCATGTTTGTTCGCGCCCGTGGTCATGTTTCGCCGGTGCTGCAGTGCGTTGTCAGCAATGATGAACAGCAATGGATGTTTTTGCTTGGCTCCGACGGGCCCCAGACTGCCTGGACTCGCGCCCAGCAGTTCGCGGATTTCTTCGGGATGAGCGGGACGCACCGCAGTCGCTCGTAAAGCGTCCGCCAGTTTGATCTCATGCAGTTGATGATCGCCACGCAGCACTGCAAGCACTGGACGCGATTCACCGTCGATCGTGGCAAAGTAAACCAGCGATTTGAGCTGTCGTGCAGCTTCGGCGCCGCCTGGGAAAGTGGTCAGGTCTTCAATCGTGCGTACGCCGGGTGTGGGAAACTCTTCCGGTGCGGGCGGTCCAGGTTCATCGTTCACCGGTGCGAGACGCGAGAGCGCCTTTTCGAGGTTTGCTGCGTAGCCGCAGTTTTCGCAACTTACAATTAGATCTTCGCCGGCGGGTGTTCGCGCGATGAATTCATTCGACTCCGAACCACCCATCGCGCCGGATGACGCTTCAACGATGATGTACTGAATACCGCAACGCGAAAAGATGCGTTTGTAAGCCTCGCGTTGATCGATGAACGCTTTGTCGAGACCTGCTCGATCGACGTCGAACGTGTAGGCGTCTTTCATGATAAAAGTGCGCAGCCTCATCAGACCCGACTTTGGCCTCGCTTCATCACGAAACTTCACCTGTATCTGGTACCAGACCTGTGGCAGTTGTTTGTAAGAACGCACTTCATTCCGAGCGATGCTGGTGAGCACTTCTTCATGCGTCATGCCCAGGCACATGTCCGTTCCTTTGCGATCCTTGAGGCGGAACATGTCGTCGCCGATCGCGCTCCAACGGCCTGACTCCTGCCAAATCTCCGCCGGGTGAAGCGCAGGCAGATAAAACTCCTGGCCGCCGATGGCGTTCATCTCTTCGCGCAGGATCTTCATGATCTTGAGTGCGACGCGTTGGCCCATCGGCAGGTATGAATAGATGCCCGCTGAAAGCTGCCGGATGAGACCCGCGCGCAGCAATAGTTTGTGCGAAATGACCTCGGCGTCGGCCGGGTCTTCACGTAGAGTAGGGATAAAGGATCTTGACCAGCGCATAGACCGTGCATTCTCGCTTAGCGACTGCAAGTTAAGCAAATTTGCGGGTGCGATTGGAGTGAGTTACCATCCAACGTCTTCTTTATACTTCCCTCAAGAAGGATCAGTCGAAATGAGGATTGCTCTCGCCAGCGATCACGCTGGTTATGCTGAGAAAGAGCGGTTGAAAACAGTGCTCGCCGATCTGGGGGTTCAGTTTGACGACCTTGGAACAGCGTCGGAAGAGTCTGTCGATTATCCCGACTACGCGCGCAAGGTTGCTGAGCGGGTCGCTGATGGACGAGTTGAGCAGGGACTACTGGTTTGCGGCTCAGGCACGGGTATGGCGATAACTGCTAACAAGGTCCCGGGTGTGCGTGCTGCTGTTGCGTGGTCTGAAGAGATCGCTCGTCTGGCGCGCCAACACAACGACGCCAACGTTCTCGCGATTGGCGCCCGCACAACGCCGCCTGCTGAAATTTCGAAAATTGTGCGCGCGTGGTTCTCGACTGAGTTTGAAGGTGGCCGTCACGCTTCACGTGTGGCGAAGATCTCTGATGTGGAGCGGAATTACTGATGACAGATTTTCGAAACTTGCCGCTGGCGGAAGTTGATCCCGTAATCGCTGGTGCGATCGATAACGAAGTTGCGCGCCAGGCGAACGGCCTGGAACTCATCGCGTCGGAGAATTTTGTTAGCGAAGCTGTGCTCGAAGCGGCGGGCTCGGTGTTCACGAACAAGTACGCCGAAGGGTATCCGGGCAAACGGTATTACGGCGGTTGCGAGTGGACGGACGTGGTTGAGCAGACGGCGATCGATCGCGCGAAGGAACTGTTTGGGGCGGACCATGCGAACGTGCAACCGCACAGTGGCGCGCAGGCGAACATGGCTGTTTATTTGGCGGCCATTCAGTATGGAGATCAGATTCTGGGAATGAATCTGTCACACGGTGGACACCTCACGCATGGGCATCCGATGAACTTCTCGGGCATGAGTTACAAAGTCGCGGACTACGGAGTCTCAAAAGAGACAGAGCAGATCGATTATGACGAATTGCAGCAGATCGCGGAGACTCACCGGCCGAAGTTGCTGGTGTGTGGTGCATCTGCGTATCCGCGCACTCTTGATTTTCAGCGCATCGGTGAGATTGCACGAAGTGTAGGCGCAAGGATGTTTGCCGATATTGCCCACATCGCTGGTCCAATTGCGGCTGGCTTTCATCCTTCGCCGGTGCCGCATGCTGATTACGTAACGACCACAACGCACAAGACGCTTCGCGGTCCCCGCGGCGGGCTGATTCTTTGCAAGGAAGAGCACGCGAAAGAGATCGATCGCAAGTTGTTTCCCGGCGTGCAGGGTGGACCACTCGTTCACATCATCGCGGCGAAGGCGGTCGCGTTGGGCGAAGCGCTGCGCGAAGATTTCAAGGAGTATCAGCGGCAGGTGTTGAAAAATGCGAAGGCGCTTGCCTCTGAACTTCAGGAGCAGGGACTGCGAGTCGTTTCGGGCGGTACCGACAACCACCTGATGCTCGTTGATGTGTGGATGGACGGAAAAGGGATAACCGGAAAAGATGCGGAGAAAGCGCTTGAAGCGGCGTCCATTACGGTCAACAAGAACACGATACCGTTCGATCAGAACAAGCCGTTTGTTGCTTCAGGACTGCGCATCGGGACGCCTGCCGTAACGACGCGCGGGATGAAAGAGCCGGAGATGCGTGAGATTGGACGCTTGATCGCGGAGGTAATTCATTCCCCGCAATCCGAAGAAGTCCGCAACAAAGTTCGCCGCGACGTCGCCGACCTCACCGCTCGCTTCCCGTTATACGCGAAGCGAATGAAATCTGTGTCTTCCGTGTAATCTGTGGGTCCAACGTATGGAAGAGGTTTTTGGGCCTGAGGGGTTAATCGCCAAGGCGCATCCCGATTATGAATATCGCCCGGGACAGATCGAGATGGCCCAGGCGGTGATGCGTGCGTTTGAAGAGCAGCGCCATCTTATCGTCGAAGCAGGGACGGGCACCGGGAAAACACTTGCCTATCTGGTACCTGCGGTTGCCGCCGCACTCGGCGGACGCGGCCGAGTGATCATCTCCACCGGAACGAAAAATCTTCAGGAACAACTAATGGAGAAAGACATACCCTTTCTCCAGAGTGTTCTGTCAAAGCCCTTCAAAGCCACCTACATGAAGGGCCGCAACAACTATCTCTGCCTCAATCGTCTCGCGCGCGCACAATCCGCGCCTGTGCTCGAAGGTCTCGAAGAAGTCGATTACTTCGAAGAGGTCTGCCACTGGTCGCGAGAAAGCGAAACCGGCGATCGCGCGGAACTCGCAAACCTTCCCGAGTCACTTTCGTTCTGGCGGCACATCGACGCGCGCCCCGAATCATGTCTGGGACAGAAGTGCCCTGACTTCGATCCTTGTTTCATCACGCGAATGCGCGACCGCGCGCAGGAAGCAGAGATTGTCGTCGTGAATCATCATCTCTTCTTCGCCGACCTGAATCTGCGCGACAACAACTACGGCTCGGTGCTGCCGGATTACACAGCAGTAATTCTCGACGAAGCGCATCTGATCGAAGACGTCGCCTCGGAATATTTCGGGTCACAGGTTTCCAACTACCAAATTGAAGACTTAGTGCGCGACCTGAGCATGCTGACGATTGAAGACGCCGACACGGATCGCGAGTTGACTAACAGCGTCGCGCGTCTTTCACGGTTCGCCGACAGCTTTTGGATGGGTTTTCGTGATGGACGCGGTGAAGATGGTCGTTATCCGATCATTCCCGGCACGTTTGCACGCCGAAACACCAACGATGAACTCGAACCAACGCAGCTCGGCGAACTCTACCTGTTCGTTGAAGGCGCGATCACGCGCGTCGAAAGCACACTCGACGCAATGCAGGACAAACCACCGGAGGTTGAAAGTCTGATCCGCCGTTTGCGTCAGATTCGTTTCGAACTCGAGTTCATCATCACAGGCGCTGACAAGAAGTTTGTCTACTGGTTGGAACGTCGAAACCGTGGCATTTTTCTGCGCGCGTCACCAATCGACGTCGCCGGTTTGTTACAAGACAAGTTGTTTGAAGAAGTGCCGACGGTCGTACTCACATCAGCGACACTCTCCAGCGGCGGCAACTTCAACTTCATTCGCGACCGTCTCGGCCTCGACGCCGCTGACGATCTGATTGCCGAGTCAAGCTTTGATTATCAAAGCCAGGCGATTCTGTACCTGCCGCGGCAGATGCCTGATCCGCGATCGAACGAATGGGCGGTGGCAGCCGCAGACGAAGTCACAAAAATTCTCAACGCTACTGAAGGCCGAGCGTTTGTCTTGTCTACGAGTTTCGCCGGAATGCAGTCGCTGTTTGAGAACGTGTGGGCTGAAATCGATTACCCGTGCCTGGTCCAGGGCAGCGCGTCGAAGGGACAATTACTGAAACAGTTTCGCGAGACACCGAACGCCGTGTTGTTTGCGACTTCGAGTTTCTGGCAGGGCGTCGACGTGCGCGGCCAGCAGTTGTCTTGCGTGATCATCGATAAATTGCCGTTCGCGGTGCCGAGCGATCCGCTCGTTGCAGCGCGTCAGCGTTACATCGAAGACAATGGTGGTTCGAGTTTTTACCAGTACAGCGTCCCACAAGCGATTATCGCGTTGAAACAAGGACTCGGACGTTTGATTCGTAGCACAACGGACCGCGGCGTGCTGGCTGTTCTCGATCCGCGTCTACGCACCAAAGGCTACGGCCGTACGTTTCTCCAAAGCTTGCCACCCTGCCGCGTCACTTCGCGCATTGAGGACCTATCGGGTATTTTAGTTACCGATTAATCATGCCTGGACAATTTGAAGTAATGATCGAGCGCAACTTCTCCAGCGCGCATCAATTGCGCGGTTACAAGGGGAAGTGTGAGAACCTTCACGGCCACAACTACAGGATCGAGATCTACGCGCGCGGCCGCGAGCTGGACAACATCGGATTGCTCGTTGATTTTGTCGAGCTGAAAGCAGCGGCGGATGAAGTGGTCACGTATCTCGACCACCGGAATATTAACGAGTTGCCGCCGTTTGATGAATTACAGCCGTCGGCTGAGAACTTAGCGAAGTACGTACTTGAACGCGTTTCGTCGCGTATTAGCGACGAGCGCGTGCAGATTTACAAGGTTCGTTGTTTCGAGACGCCGACGAGCGTTGCCACTTATCAACTCGACTAGTTGCACTAGCGCGGCAACCGAGAAAGCCGCCCCACTGCGTCGGCGGGATCCTTGCGGATGGCCAAGCTAATTTGTTCCAGTCGCGAACGGCCCAGGACCGTCAGCAATCGTATACGCATACACAGCCAACGTCGCGACGCACAACGCGAGATCTTTCGGGTCGATCTTGTCTAACGTGTCGGCGTGCGTGTGGTGAATATCGAAGTAACGCGAACCGTCAACATCCAAATTAGCTCCCACTACACCCTCACGCATGATTGGACCAATATCAGCGCCTCCTCCATCCGCCGCGATTCGATCGGCAGCGATCCCCGACAGAAGTTTCGCAATCTCACGTAAGTTTGCGCGAGCGAGCAACGGCGCGGTGTCGACGAGGCCGAGTCCTTGCGGACGATAAATTCCGGAGTCAGCCTCGATCGCAAAAATGTGTTTGGGGAGTTCTGTACGATGTACGTCGCGGTAAGCGGTTCCACCGCGCAAACCGTTTTCTTCGTTTGTGAAGAGCACCACGCGGATGGTGCGACGCGGCCGCAAGTTGAGTTCCTTCAGTAGCCTGATCGCTTCCCACGCAGCGATACAACTGCCGCCGTCGTCGTGTGCGCCCTGGCCCACGTCCCACGAATCGAAATGGCCGCCGATGAGAACGATCTCATCAGGGCTTGCGGTCCCCTTCAATTCCGCGATTACATTCGCCGACTCGGCATCCGGAAGAAACTTCGCTTCCATCTTCAGACGCAACCTGATCGGATCGCCTCGATCGTAGTTTCTCTGAAGCAACTCCGCTGCTTCGATCGTGATGGCTGCCACAGGGATCTTCGGTTGCTGCGGATCGTAATTCATCGCACCTGTATGTGGAGTTTGCAGGCTGGTGGGCGTAATCGATCGCACCAACGCCGCCACAGCGCCATAACGCGCCGCTCGCGAAGCTCCATTCAACCGGTATTGCACTGTCGCGCCGTAATCCGTAAACGGCGCGTTATAGACGACAATCTTTCCTCGCACACGTTCGCCGAGCGCCTCAAGCGCGTCAAAACTGCGCACGACGACGGCATCGGCAGTGATACCTTCGGCAGGTGTCGCGACACTGTTGCCGAGTCCGAGCATCGCCAGCTTCTGACCCGAAGGAACCATCTCGAGACTCTCTTCGCCGCGAACCCAATGCGGCACCATCACTTTCTCGGGCCGCACGTTATCGAGACCGTCCTTCTTCATCTCGGCGACAGCCCACGCAATCGCGCGTTCAAGATTTTGAGAGCCACTCAGCCGATGGCCAATACGATCGGTCAAGTACGCGAGTCTTTCGTATGCCTTGTTGTTTGTTACTGCAGCGCCAATGATTCGTCCCGCCGGCGTGCGGTAAGCGTCAATTTTGACTGTCGGCGACGGCAATACTATCGGCGTAGGTGTTGGCGAGGCGGGCGGCTGGGCCAACGGAGCTTGCGGCCGGTTCTGTGTTGGGTTCTGAGGTATGAGAGCCGTGGCGTAAACGACGGTCGAAACGAGTGCGAAGAGTTGTAAAAAACGCACGTGATGCAAAACCCTCCTTACCGAGTTTGAAGGTGAAGCTTATCTGTTCTTTTTCAGCCGCCGTGGTAGTCACATCGCGACGGACCATGAACGGCCTTTCGCAAAACCAGAAGAAGACCCAGGCAAATACAATTGTCGCTGGAACAATCACCAGGGCTACGTTAACCAGCTGAGTTTGTGACGGATAAATCCAGCGCCACGATTGCATGATCACGAGTTCGTGTGTCAGATAGATCGAATAAGAAAAAATGCCAAGCGTCGCAAAAATTGAAATCAGCGACGGCAGCCTCAACTCGCGAACCCAGCCTTGTTCCGTAACGACGATCCGGTTTACGACCATGAAGAAGCCAACTCCCCACAGCGGATGAATCAGAAACCAACTAATGTCGTGGATAGGCGTGTCTTTTGGAATTACCGGCAGGTAAGCGGAAATCACAGACGCAATGGTTATCACCACTGTCGCCAGACGCAAGTCACGAGACCAGCGCGGCAGTTTGACCAAACCAAACATCGCCTCAACGCCGATTGCACCCAGCGCCCACGTAAACCAGTGTGCGGCAGCGGACTCTGGAACCGGCAGACCAAACCCCGTCTTGAGCCAGACAAGATGACTCAGCACCATCCAACCCACACGCGCCATCAAGCACACGATGAGCGTCGTGGCCCAACCCCAACGAACGCGTATAAACAACAAAAGAAAGTAAGCGAGGTAAAGTTGTTCTTCGATTGCCAGCGTCCAGAAGATGCCGTTGATGGAATAGCTCGTGTGCGCGTCGAGGTTGTGCAGCATGAATAGATGCATCACCACGTCGTAAACGACGAAGCGTGTCACGTCGAGACCAACGGTGGCTGCGGTAAGCAGGAGGTAAAGCGCCAACGCGATCGCGTAAGGCGGGTACAAGCGCCGAAACCGTCGTTTCCAAAACGAGCCGAACGGGATCTTAGGTTTCTGCTCTCCGGCAGCTCGTGCTCGCGCCCATTGAAGGTGAATACAAAAACCGGAAATCACAAAGAACAGAAAGACGCTGATGTAGGTTTGTGAGACTGCGAAATGGATGATTCGAGCCGGGTAATAAAACAGATTCTGCGGCAGCGACTGTGCGCTTCGGTCTGTGGCGTGGTAGAGAACGATGGCCAAAGCGGCCATCCCGCGCAGCGCGTCGAGTCCGCGCAGGCGGGTGTTGTTGGAAGACACGGATGAGCGGGCAGACATTCGTGACGTCAAAAACTAACTACCGCTTTGGTTTAGGCTGACACCAACGACGGCACGTCAATGTTGTACTTTCGAATCTTACTGTAGAGGCGCGGGCGATAGATGCCTAAGAGATTCGCCGCCGCCTGCTTATTGCCACCGGTGCGCTGGAGCGTGCGTTCGATCACCAGCCGCTCGATCTCTTCGAGTGTCATGTTGGGTGGAACGTCCCATTGCACGTTGGTCGAGGTCCCTTCGGGCATTGTGCCGTTATCAAACGGCAGATCGATCGGCTCAATCTGCTTATCCTTCGCCAACAACACCGCACGTTCGATCACGTTCTGGAGCTCACGCACGTTGCCGGGCCACGCATGACCAAAGAGGCGTTGATACGCAGCCTGCGAAACGCCCGAGATCGACCGCTCGTACTTCGAAGCATACATGTGCAGAAAATGCTCGGTCAAAAGCTGAATATCTTCACTTCGCTCGCGTAGCGGCGGCACATGAATCGTGATGGTAGAAATCCGATAAAAGAGGTCGTCGCGCAACAGACCGTCACGAATTGCGTCTGCCGGCGGCCGGTTAGTCGAACAGATGAGACGGAAGTCGACGGCGTAAGTCTTTTCTGAACCAATCTTCCGGTAACTTCTCTCCTGCAACACGCGCAACAGTTTCGGTTGCAATTCGACGGGCATTTCGGCGATTTCGTCGAGCATCAGCGATCCGCCGGCGGCGTGTTGGACCAATCCTTCCTTGTCGGCATGAGCGCCGGTGAATGCGCCTTTGGTGTGACCGAACAGCTCCGACTCGATCAGTTCCTTTGGTAACGCGGCGCAGTTCACTTTGATGAACGGTTTTTTCGAACGCAGCGACTGGTAGTGAATCGCGTTCGCAATCAACTCTTTGCCTGTTCCAGATTCGCCGACGATCAGTACGTTCGCATCAGACTTCGCTACCGACTCGATCGTCTCGTAGATCTGCTGCATCGGTTTTGAAGCGCCGATGATGTTGAAGTACTCGGCACGCGTGGAAAGCTGGCGGCGCATGTTTGTTGTCTCGGCGACGAGTTCGCGGCGTTCGAGCGCCTTATCGACGAGCAGTTGCAGTTCCTCGAAGTCAAACGGCTTTTCAACGAAGAAGAAGGCGCCGGCCTTCGTTGCTTCGACAGCTTTCTGCACTGAACCGTATCCCGTAACGACGATCACTTCCGTTGTCGGCCGCGCGTCTTTCATGTGACGCAGCACTTCGAGACCGTCCATGTCAGGTAACTGCAAATCGCAGATCGCCAAATGGTGTCCGCCTTGATCGAAGAGTTCGATGGCAGCCGCTCCAGTAGCAGACGTGTCTACCGAATATCCCTCTTCCATCAGATTCTGGCGCAGGGAATCGGCCATCGTTGGTTCGTCGTCTACGACAAGAATCCGCACCTCTTTGTTTTCCACCTTATTCTCCTCTCTGGAAGTCGCTGCGACTTGAGCGCCCATCAGTTTTTTACTCCTTCAATCTTGTTCGGGCGTTACCCGGAAAGCGGAAGTCTCACAACAAATCGATCGTCCGCGAGTTTTGCGGACCCACCATGGGCCTCAATAATCTTTGCGGCCAATGCCAATCTAATTTCTTCGCTGCCGACGAAAGAGTGAAACGGATCGTGGTCCATAGGGCTCACGCCGCACCATTCAATCGACGCGACGTCATCCGCGACGGCAGCTACTTTGACCGACACCGGCTTCGCTTCTTTTCCGTCTTCAGGGCGACGGTTCTTAATGGCGGCGGTAGAGATCCATTTGAAAGCGTCAGTAAGTTTCAAAGGATCGAACGTGCCCTGGACCGAATCCGAACTCGGATCCACAACAATCTGTGCGCCTGCTCCATCGAGACTCGAAAGAACTGTTCGCAACACCTTTTGCACTTCAAATCCTGCTTGTTTTTTCAACTCAATCCGCCGCCCATACTCAACAATCGTCGACAAATCACTCGCCGCACGGTCGAGTCCCGCGATCAGCTTGAGGATCGTTTCCTGTTCGTCCTCCGGCCGCTCATTCTTCTCAATTCGCTTGCGCAGGAACGTGGCATAGAGTTTGAGACCATTAAGCTGGTTCTTGAGATCATGAACGATTTGAATAGAAGCTCGCCCGAGGTCTTGAAGCGTCTCACTGTCTTCCATTCTCGACATTGAAACCTTCATCGGACGCGTCGTTCTACAAACTCATTTCTGGGGGCCACCGGGGGGAAAGAACCTCACAACAACGGGCCGAGTGTATGAATTGGACTCTGGCCCTCGAACCTCTGGTGTTGCGTTTCGATGCGGCATGTTACCAAAAAAGGCGCGCGTATTCTAGTGATACAGTAGAATCAATAACTTGGAGGCGATCGGACGATTCCGAACGCAATCCAAGTCGGGAGTTCAAGTGAACCTGAACACGACGAGGCAGGATGAGCCACTGACCGTTTTGCTGGTGGAAGACACTGAGGACAACCGCTTCATGATGCGGCGTCTCCTGGAAATGAGCGGATACCGGGTAGTAGAGGCCACAAACGGGGAAGAGGCCGTCAGGATTGCTGAAGCAGAGTCGCCAGGACTAATTCTGATGGATCTTAGCCTCCCTATGATCGACGGCCTGGCAGCGACACGTTTGATACGGAAGATGCCGAAGTTGACTAAAACGCCGATTATTGCCGTATCCGCGCACGACACTTCTGACTTCCTCGAAGAGGCGCTAGACGCAGGCTGCAACAGTTACATAACGAAGCCCATCGACTTCAATGAACTGGAACAATTGATTGTCAGTGAACTGGGCAAGTAGAATTCACCCTACTATGGCTGTTCAGGATCGTCGTTTGGAAGAACCCGAGTCGCGTCGCACGCTGATCATCGTTGTGGCTGTGGCCGCCGCAGTGGTGATTGCGCTCTTCTTTTACCTGCTCATGCGCGCCGGTTCAGGCGGGACGGGCGAACCGAGGTTGCAAGGCGCGATTCGCCCCGGCTCAGCGGAATTCGAGACCTACAAGACGCAGATTGTTCGTGACGATCCCGAGGCGTACGAATCGCCGCGGGGCTTGGGTGACATAGTGATGTATTTGAAGACTACCGTCCGCAATCTGAGTAACAAGACATTGAACGGTTTGGAAGTAAGAGCTGCCGTTGTGGACCACCAGGGCAAAGCGGTCAAGGAGAGGACCGTCATAATAATTCCCGCGCGTCAACCTGAGCTGGCGCCAAACAAAACTCTACCGGTGCAGATCGCGCTCGAAGGGTTTAGCGATAAGGACGATCGCGCGAACATTACGATGGAAATTACGGGGCTGAAGTTTAAAGAATAAGTCCTATCGGCCATCGGTCCTATTCCAAAACAACTCTTCCAACGATTGCTTCATCGGTTGAATAGAAACTACCTTCCCACCTGCTTTTCTTAGTGCACTCAACACACCTTCGATCTCGTTCTCAGCAGAAATCTCGATTCGTAAACCGCGCGGCGTAGGAGTAATCACGCCTTCGGGTAGATGCTGTTTCAAGGTCGCGGCATCAGCGCCCGTCGCCAGGACTTCCATCTGATGCGGATCATCGGGGCGTTGCCGCAATTCATCCAGGTATCCGACTTGTGCGAGCCGCCCGCGTTTAAGAATCGCAACGCGATCGCAGAGCACTTCGATGTCGGACAGAATGTGTGAACACATGAAGACTGTTTTGCCCTGGTCGCGTAACGACGCGATCAAGTCGCGCACTTCGCGCCGTCCGACCGGATCCAGACCACTCATAGGTTCGTCGAGAAACACGATCTCCGGATCGTTTACGAGTGATTGGGCCAACCCAACGCGCTGAAGCATTCCCTTTGAAAACTTTCTTAGTTGCGTGTCCCAACGCTTCTCATCGAGATTTACAAGCGCCAGAAGATCGGCAGCACGTTTGCGCCGTTTCTCTGCGGCGAAACCAAATAGCTCCCCGCAGTATTCGAGAAGCTCGCGCGCGGTGAGGTAATCGTAGAAATAAGGATTTTCCGGTAAGTATCCGATGCGTCGATGCATCCTCACGTCCTGAATGTCGTGGCCCAAAATGCGAGCGCTGCCGCTCGTGGGAAAGATCAAACGCATGAGCAGCTTGAGCGTCGTCGTTTTGCCGGCACCGTTCGCGCCGAGAAAACCGAAGATCTGGCCTTCATCGATCGATAACGAGAGATCGTCGAGTGCGCGCACTTTGCGTTTGCGCCAAAAGCCGACTTCGTAATCCTTTGTCAGGTTTGTGATCTCTACAACCGGCATATTTATTTGACGATAATTTCTGAGCCTGCTCCTAACTCCACTTCACACTTGCCTGGCGCCAAGACGTAAGGAACTCCCGAAGGATCCACTGGCGCACCAGACTCATCAAGCGGCGCACCCATCGAGCGCAGTACCGGCTCGAGCTGGCGCCAGTTGTCGGGACAACGCCCAGTCCGTGCTTGATAAATACCGAACAGTTTCCGCAAACCGTCGCGCTGGTCCAGGGAGTCGAGCTGCAACAACCGGCGATGGGCCATGTCTTTAACTTTGTCGTCCGCCGATTGTTCGAACATGCGCGTGTAGATCTCCCGCGCTGTATTACGGCTTCCACCTTCCGCAGCCATGCGTGCTTTCATTGCTTCCATCCAAACGGGCGCACCCGGCAATCTGGCTCCCTCACCGTACACTTCGGCCGCCGTCGCGTAGTCGCCTTGCTGCCAATAGATGTAACCGAGGTGTTGATACAACCTCCACGCTGTCGGATTTGCCTCGATGCCTTTGCGCGTGATGCGAATGGCTTCGTTCACATCAACACCAGGTAACACAACAGCCGCATACTCGTACGGATCGAGAAACTGCGGATCGAGTGTCGTGGCGTTTTCAAGAAGCGGTGCAAGCAGCTTGAGATTGAGCTGGCTGAGATCGTCGAGCGCTACGTTCTGACCCTGCGCGATGATCTTACGTCCAACGTATTGCAGCGATCGCATCCAGTACCAATCAGCGGCCAAACCATTAAACCCAAGACTTATTCGCTTCGCAGTCTTTGCATTCAGATAAAGATTCTCATCGGCAATAGCGGGATCGGGCGCCGGGCGCCGCGCGTCTACAAAACGAGCGAGCGCAACGGTCGCGGTCATTCCAATCACGATGACCAATCCAAGGCTGATGGTTTTGGTGTGATCGTTCATTTGAAGTTTCGGCGGCTGAACACAAGCGTCGCGATTGCAAGAACGACGACGATGTAGACGGCGGCATACAGACTCACTGAGGCGACGAACCCGGCCGCCGGTGACTGGCCATGCGCAGTGGGAGTGATGAAGCTGTAGTTCGCCAGGTTCGGCAACAAATAGTAGAGCGCGCCGAACAACCAACGCGCGGCGGTGCTTCCCAGCGATATGGAAAGCGATTTCAAATCAGCACTGAAGTGACCAATGATAAAGACAAAGAACGTCAGCAACGCTGAAAGCGCAGGCGAGGAGAATGAAGAAAAGAGCAGTGCGATTGCAGTGAGGATCATCAGCTCGAGATAGATCAAGAGCACAGCGGGCCAGAGATTGACGATCAGTGGGTCCCAACCACGGCTGACGTACATCAGCGCGAGCGAAACGCCGAGTCCCATCACCACTACGTTCACCAGCAGCGTCAGACATAGCCCCAGGTACTTGCCAACCAAAAACTCACCGCGTCCCACCGGCTTGGAAAAGATCGCGTAGATTGTGCGGCGTTCGATCTCCTTGTATACGAGACCGACGCCCACGAAGATCGCGATGAACACACCGAACAACAGCATTGCGCTGAGGCCGAGATCGACGATGATCTTGCGCTCCTGCCCGCCTGATAACTCGCCGATAAAAATCGCCGCGGCTGTGAGTATGAGAACGAACAGTACGAGGTTGTAGAGCACACGATCGCGCACGGCTTCGCGGAAGGCATTGCGCGCGATAGCCGTCACGCGCCAGAACATTCCGTCTCTGCTCTCCGCACGACTTGCTGTTTGTGTAAGGGATGCTGACGTGTCCACCGTCTAGAGTTTAACCACAGATTTCGCCGATGTGCACAAAAATTACTGTTTGCGCCGCAGGGGAATTGCGAGGACTCCAATGAATGCGAACGCTGCAAAACTCGCCACAGCAGAGACACGACTCCTTCGCGGCTCTTCAAACGCCAGGTCAACTGTCGCTGCGTTTGCAGGCAATGAGATCAACAGCACGCCGTCTTTGTCGGGGCGAGTATTCAGGAGTTGGCCCGCGCTCCGGGCCTTCCAATGCGGGTAGTAAAAAGTTCTAACTCGTGCCTCGATCGCCTCTCCGGCCGCCACTCTGAACCGTCTGTTTTCTGGCGTCCATGATTCGACAGAAACAGAGCGGCCTGCCGCCTCGACCTGCTCTGCCATAGGTTGTGCAGTGGAGCTGGCCCAAACGGGAAGCCAGTAGTCGATACTCGATGTCCCGCGAACCTTCGCCAAAGTCTTTTGGAAATCGGCTGGGGGCAGAAATTTTGCTTCGCGCACGACGTGCGACAACGTGAACACCACTGCAATACTCATCGCGCCCACGATTACGAGCCTTTTGATCCGTGCGGAATTCTCGTCAGCCTGGATCAGTCGCGGTATGGCCGCGGCTGTGAGAATTGCGGCGCCCATCGAGATGACCGCCAGCCAACGCCATGGGAACTGCGTCTCCTGTAGCGGCCGAAGCATCCAAACGGGCCGGCTCAACGGCACGGCCATGAAGACAGCGAAAACGGTTAAGACTGCGACGCTTCGTAGACTCTGCTGTTCACTTTTCGCGCGACGAAGGAGAAGTATTACTGGTGCAGTCAGCAGCAGGGTCATCACAGCCAGGATGTTCATCCACCAGACATTCAAGTAGTCGGGTGAAAACGTTGAGAACAGAAAGTTGAAGCGATAATCAACGGAATTATCGTGGGCGACGTCGTTAAGACCTATCCATTTCAGTTCGGAGATCGTCGTGACCCAGTAAATCGAACTGGCGCACAAACCGAGCGCTGCTCCTGCCGAAAGTTTTAGAACGGTTTGAACTCCACGCTGCCAGTGGATCCGCGCAAGCGCATAGACCAGCAGCGCAACAGATCCGATCACGGTTAAGGGAACGTGAGTTAAGACAAGTACAGCATAGGACGCGGCGAGGCCCGCGACATCTCTTCGCCGGCCGTGTGTGCAGACGCGGTCAACAAATGCGAACACAAACGGGAGAACGGAGCTCGCTGCCCATTCAGCGAGCAGTGTGGCCTGATAGAGCTGATTCAAATGGTAAGGCGCGAAGGCGTAGATTGCGCCGACCCACATAGCCTGCGAATCAGAAAGAACCGACCGAGCCCAGAGGTACATCCCGAGGCCGCCGATCACGGAAATCAAGGTGAATGCCAGAATCGTCGCTACGTACCAATCACCGGTCGCGAACTTGAACAGCGAGAGCAGGTAGTACAGACCGGGAGGATAGAACCGAAAGCTTGGGTCGCCGTATCCCGCGTTCGATTCGGCAAGCCACCCGGCGTAAACGTTGCCGGCCGCAAGCGCGTCGTGAAAGGGAAGTGCGAAGCGGAAGTGATTAGAGAGGTCGAGGTTCGAGGGAACACCGAAGACCATCATCGGAGCCATCGCGAGGATTGAAACACCTACAACAAAGGCCACACGTTTCGACTCCGAAGAGCCGGTAAGAGACCAAGCTTTTGCCTTGTGTCCTGGAACTACGTGCGAGCTCATCAGATCGTAAATAGGGCGACACTCTCGTGGCCCCTGTCGCGTGGTTAAAGGAAGGGTGGCTAACAGTGCCACCGTCAGGAGAACTCTGTGCCTGTTTAGTTCCCGAGGACCGGCAAAGCAGTGATATCTGCTCTCGTGTTGGGGAGTATGGTCAGATCGGTGTCGGCGTGCAGAACACCGTCTTCAGTGATGCCCATGACGCGAGTGCCCGTCGTTGAAACGCCGGTTGAGATTGTCGGAACACCATAGGCGCCGTATTCGGCTGACGCACCAATGCCGGCTTGCTCGACAATCTCGAAATCGTACCCACTCTTGGTACCGCTGGCGAGAACATCATCTATAAGTCGCAGGCCATTAAGTAGGCCGAAGTTTCCGGCGAAGGCGCCGGCGCCGGTGGTTGATTGATAGACCACCTGTGCGCTGTGTATAGCACGTATGGAAGATATGGCCGATCCCTCGTTAGCCGCACGTCGCGAGGCGATGAGACTAGGAACAGCGATGGCGGCAATGATGCCGATAATCGCAACAACAATGAGAAGCTCTATCAATGAGAAGCCTTGTTGGCGATTCGTGTTCATGTGGTTAGTAACTCCTTAGTCGGGTCAACGCGTCGCAGCCCGGTGTTTCAATCTCGTTAGTAACAAGGAACGTGCCAGACGTGTTAAGTGCTGCATTGGCGCAGGCTTGGTCGGTGGTTGACAAAAATTGGCACGCGCGTGTGTCGCGATGTGTCAGGTCGAGTTGGACCAAAAAGAAGAGGGGCCCAAAAGAAGAGGGTGCCAAAAAAGAAGAGGGTGGAAGCTGCCCTCCACCCTCGAAGCAAAACGAGTTGATGCTGACTTATTCGCCCAGCGGATCCATACCAGTGATCTTGGCGCGGGTGTCCGGTTTGCCGGCAGCCAGGTCGTCGTCACCGTGCATCACGCCATCTTCCGTGATACCGAAACGTCGAGTGCCTGTTGCGGCAACGCCAGTGCTGGTTGACGGAACTGCATAAGCACCAAATTCGGCGGTCGCATTGACGCCTGAGACGTCAACGAGCGTGAACTTGAAACCGCTCTTGGTACCGGTGGAAAGAACGCCGTCGATGAGGTTCTCACCGCCACCTGCGAACGGGCCCAGCTTCGTAAAACTATCGGCGAAAGCACCGTTGCCCTTGGTCGCCTGGTAGGTGGCCTGTGAACTGTGGATGGTGCGGAGGGACGACTGAGCCGAGCCTTCATTCGCGGCACGGCGTGAAGCAAGCAAGTTGGGGATAGCGATAGCGGCGATGATGCCGATGATCGCAACAACGATCAGAAGTTCGATCAACGAAAAGCCTTCTTGGCGTTTGGTATTCATTCTAGTTTGGTGCTCCTTAAAAGAAATAGGGGTTTCCTAGTCTCGCGCCACCGGCTTTCGTCACTGTGAGCCGCGCAGAGCGCGAAGTGTCGGGGTGCCCTAGAACAACCAGTGTGCCAATCGGCTTTTTGCTCAAAACGGCTAAAAAGCGATCTTTTTTGATCGAAATTTTGAGAGGGGTGGGACGGATGGCAAAATCTCTGACAATTTGTGGCAGAGACTGGATGACGCTTTACGGCAGGAGACTGAAAGTGCTGTAAGTGGTCCTAGTTACCCTCGCCGACACCGGCCGCAAACTCGCCGGTATCTTCTTCGCGACGACGTGGCGCGGGGTCTGTGGCGCGACGCCGCGGTGCCGATTCTGGACCACGGCGTTCGTCGCGCATCTGCGCGGTTAGTCCACGAATACCGTGCTTATCGAGCAAGTGCCGCAGTGAGCGAACTGACAGATGAAGCAGTTCGGCGGCGTTGGTCTGGTTTCCGGAAGTGCGTTGCAAGGCTTCCAGAATGTAAGTCTTCTCCAGTTGGTCCAAGTGGGCCGTCAAGTTGATGCCGTCTTCAGGAAACTCCATCGCCTCGGCAACGCGATACGGATTGTAGTTCGTGATCTTCTCCGGCAGCCGTTCCGGTTCGATCGAGCCGGTGCTTTCAAGCGCGACCGCGCGCTCGATGGTGTGTTCCAACTCGCGCACGTTGCCGGGCCATGCGTAGCGTTCAAGCAGATCCATCGCATTCTTACTGATCGTTAATTCGCGACCCGCCGGCGCGCAGAATTTCTGGACGAAGTGGTTTGCGAGTTCAGAAATGTCTTCCGCGCGTTCGCGTAACGGTGGTAGTTCGATCGGGATTACTGAAATACGATAGTAGAGATCTTCGCGAAATGTTCCCGCCGAGACCATACTTGCGAGATCGCGGTTGGTTGCGGCGATCACTCGTGTATCAACCATCGTCTCCTCGGTCGCGCCGACGGGTCTGACTTTTCGCTCCTGCAAAACGCGCAGCAGTTTGACCTGCATCGCAGGCGACATTTCGCCGATCTCGTCGAGAAAGACCGTGCCGCTGTTAGCCGCTTCGAAGAGTCCTTTACGGTTGGCGTT
>DASZDV010000601.1:0-23663 GCA_035941575.1 Pyrinomonadaceae bacterium | reverse complement strand
ACTTCGCCAATTGCGGGACGCGTTGGGCTGCGCCTCGTCGATCCGGGAAACATCGTGCATGCCGCCGATGCCAACGGCATGCTCGTGATCACGCAACTCCAACCGATCAACGTGCTCTTCAGCGTTGCCGAAGACTATCTGCCGCAAATTCGCCAGCAGTTGCGTCGTGGAAATCGTCTCCCGGTCGATGCATTTGACCGCACGCAACAAACGAAGCTTTCATCGGGCGCGCTGCTTACGTTTGATAACGAGATCGATACAACCACGGGCACTATCAAGCTCAAGGCAACTTTCCCTAACAACGACAACACGCTGTTTCCGAATCAGTTTGTGAACGCGCGTTTGCTCGTTTCGACGCAGCACGGAGTGGTTCTCATTCCTTCTGTCGCAATTCAGCGCAACGCGCAGGACTCGTTTGTTTACGTCGTGAAGCCGGATCAGACGGTTACGATGCAAAACGTTCCGGCCGGCACTACCGACGGCAATGTGACGGCGGTGGAAGGAATAAAGGCCGGCGACGTGATTGCGGTTGACGGCTTCGACAAACTCCAAAACGGAGTAAAGGTCTCGGTGCGTGGAACGTCCGGAAATTGCCAATCTCCAACTGCCAATTGCCAATCTGAGCCCGCAAAAACAACCCCGCTCAAATCGGCAATCGGCAATCGGCAATCGGCAATACCTCCCAATAGGAGGAACACGCATTGAGTCCATCGCGGCCGTTCATTCTCCGGCCCGTCGCGACTTCGCTGTTGATGGCCGCCATTCTGCTCGCGGGTGTTGTTGCGTATCGACAACTCCCGGTCTCCGCGTTGCCCGAGGTCGACTATCCAACGATCCAGGTGATTACGTTTTATCCGGGAGCAAGTCCTGACGTTGTCGCTTCTGCCGTTACTGCGCCGCTCGAAAGGCAATTCGGACAAGTGCCCGGACTGAACCAGATGACCTCCTCGAGTTCAGGCGGCAGCTCGCTGATCACGCTTCAATTCTCACTCGACCTGAACATCGACGTTGCTGAACAGGAAGTTCAGGCTGCGATCAATGCGGCGTCAAACTTTCTGCCGAACGATCTGCCCGCGCCGCCGATCTACAGCAAATCCAATCCGGCTGATGCGCCGGTGCTGACGCTGGCATTAACGTCAAACTCAATTCCCTTAACGCAGGTTGAGGATCTCGCTGATACGCGGTTGGCACAAAAGATCTCGCAATTGCCCGGCGTTGGTTTGGTGAGTATCAGCGGCGGGCAAAAGCCGGCGGTGCGCATTCAGGCAAATCCGACCGCGCTCTCTTCGTACGGAATCAGCCTCGAAGACGTGCGCACTGCGCTCCAGCAAACGAGTGTTAACCAGGCCAAGGGAAACTTCGATGGTCCACAGCAGTCGTATCAGATCGATGCCAACGATCAGATCCTGTCCGACAAGGATTACCGGTCGATCGTCGTTGCTTATCGCAACGGCGCACCGGTTGTGTTGTCGGACGTCGCCTCGGTTGTGAACGGCGCAGAAAACGTGAAGCAGGCGGCATGGATGAACAACGTGCCCGCCGTGATTGTCAACATTCAGCGACAACCGGGCGCAAACATTATTCAGGTCGTCGATCGCGTCAAGGCGTTGCTGCCGCAACTCCAAACTACGCTGCCGCCGGCGATTCAGGTTTCAGTACTGACAGATCGCACGTTGACCATTCGAGCTTCAGTCAAAGATGTGCAGTTTTCGTTGCTGTTAACTGTGGCCCTCGTAGTCATGGTGATCTTTCTGTTTCTCAGAAATCTCTCGGCCACCATCATTCCCAGTGTCGCGGTGCCGCTTTCACTCGTCGGAACGTTAGGCGTGATGTATCTGGCGGGCTACAGCTTGAACAACCTGACGCTGATGGCGCTGACGATCTCGACGGGCTTTGTTGTGGACGATGCAATCGTCATGATTGAAAACATCGTCCGTTATATCGAGGAAGGCGAGAAGCCGATGCAAGCGGCCTTGAAAGGCGCGGAGCAGATTGGCTTCACGATCGTTTCGCTCACCATATCGCTGATCGCGGTGCTAATTCCGTTGTTGTTCATGGGCGACATCGTCGGTCGCTTGTTCCGCGAGTTTGCGATCACGCTGAGTGTGACGATTCTGGTGTCGGCAGTTGTGTCGCTGACACTCACGCCGATGATGTGTTCGCGACTACTTCGCGAGCATTCGGAACATGAGCAGCAGGGACGGTTCTATCGTTGGTCTGAGCGACTGTTTCAAGAGGTGATCGACTTCTACGGTGAGACTCTGCGCTGGGTTTTGAAGTTTCGCGTCATAACTCTGCTGGTTGCGGCGGCAACGCTCGTCCTCACCGTTTGGCTCTACGTCGTTGTGCCCAAAGGGTTCTTTCCGGTTCAGGATACGGGCGTCATTCAAGGAATCTCTGAGGCCTCGCCGAGAATTTCGTTTCCTGCGATGGCCCAAAAGCAGCAAGAGCTGGCCAAGGTCATTCTCAAAGATCCGGCGGTCGAGAGTCTCTCGTCGTTCATTGGTGTCGACGGCACGAATACAACCCTCAACAGCGGACGCATTCTCATCAACTTAAAGCCCCTTGCCGATCGGAAGATCAACGCCACCGCCGTCATGAATCGCCTGCAAAACGCGCTGGCTCAGATTGACGGTATCACGCTCTACATGCAGCCGGTGCAGGATTTGACTGTCGAAGATCGCGTGAGCCGCACGCAGTATCAATACACTCTGGAGTCTCCGAATACGGACGAGTTGAATTCTTGGACCACGCGCTTCGTTTCGAAATTGAACACGCTGCCGCAACTTCAGGACGTCGCAAGCGACCAGCAAACCGGCGCGGCACAAACGACACTCGTAATCGATCGCGTAACAGCGTCGCGTCTAGGAATCACTCCACTCGCGATCGATCAGACGCTGTACGACGCGTTTGGACAGCGCCAGATCTCGACCTTGTTTACTCAGTCGAACCAATACCACGTGATCCTTGAAACGATGCCGAATTTTCAAAACAATCCGGCAAAGTTGGAGGACATCTACGTTCGCTCCACCAACGGCACTTCAGTTCCGCTGAGTACGTTCAGCCATTTTGAATCCGGAACAACGGCGCTCGCCGTCAACCGTCAGGGACAATTCCCGGTGGTAACGATCTCCTTTAATCTTGCGAAGGGAGCCTCACTCGGCGAAGCGACTGACGCAATCGAACGTGCCGAAAAAGAGTTGAACATGCCAGGCACGATTCAGGCTTCGTTCCAGGGCACGGCGCAGGCTTTTAAGAGTTCGTTGACGAACGAGCCGCTGCTCATTCTCGCAGCCATAATAACGGTCTACATCGTTCTTGGTGTTCTGTACGAAAGCTACATTCACCCGCTCACGATTCTGTCAACGTTACCGTCGGCAGGCGTTGGAGCAATTCTCGCTCTGCTGTTGTTCCGATCAGAACTAACAGTTGTCGCAATCATCGGCATTATCCTGTTGATCGGCATCGTGAAGAAGAACGCGATCATGATGATCGACTTCGCACTCGACGCGGAGCGTCATCAGGGCAAGGAGCCAGAGGAAGCGATCTATCAGGCGTGTTTGCTGCGCTTTCGTCCGATCATGATGACCACGATGGCCGCGCTCTTAGGCGCTTTGCCGTTGGCGCTTGGCGCCGGAACCGGATCTGAGTTGCGGCGGCCGCTGGGTATCACGCTGGTGGGCGGTTTGATGGTGAGCCAGCTGCTCACTTTGTACACGACACCAGTGATCTATCTCTTCTTTGACGCGACGGCGAAAAAACTCTCCGCGCTCCGACTCAGCCTGGGCCACAAAAAGGCACAAGATGCACAAGCCAGCTAACAAACACATTTGTGCCTTTGCTCCTTTGTGGCCTTACGGGTTTGTGAGGAGAAGTCTGTTATGAGTCTTTCGTCACCATTCATTCACCGGCCCGTGGCGACTGTACTTTTGACGCTGGCGATTGCGCTTGCCGGCGCGGTCGCATTCAGGTTGTTGCCGGTTTCGCCGCTGCCGCAAATCGATTTTCCGACAATTTCGGTGCAGGCGAATTTGCCCGGCGCGAGTCCCGAGATCATGGCCTCATCCGTGGCCACACCACTCGAGCGCCAGTTGGGCCATATCGCAGGCGTGACGGAGATGACCTCCGCCAGTTATCTCGGTTCGACGAGTGTGACGTTGCAGTTTGAGTTAAACCGTGACATCGATGCTGCCGCGAGAGACGTGCAGGCGGCTATCAATGCTGCTCGCGGTTACTTGCCGGCTAACCTCCCGAACAATCCGACGTATCGAAAAGTGAACCCGGCGGACGCGCCGATCATGATCGTTGCGCTGACCTCAGACGTTTACGACCAGGGCCGGCTCTACGATGCCGCGTCGACGATTCTCCAGCAGAAACTTTCGCAGATTCAGGGTGTGGGCCAGGTGGTTGTCGGTGGAAGCTCTTTGCCCGCCGTGCGCGTCGACGTCAACCCAACGCAATTGAACGCAACGGGACTCGGTCTGGAAGACGTTCGCAACATGCTGAGCCAGCAGAATGCAAACATCGCAAAAGGACAGCTCTCAAACAACGCCACGACCTCCGACCTAGCAACCAACGATCAACTTCTTAAAGCAGCAGACTACCGGCCGCTGATCGTGGGTTACAGCAACGGGGCCGCAATCAGATTGTCTGACATAGCCAATGTGCAAGACTCGGTCGAGAATCTCAGATCGGCCGGACTCGCAAACGGAAAACCATGTGCTTTGGTGATCATCTTTCGCCAACCCGGCGCGAACATCATCGATACAGTTGACAGTGTGCGCGTGGCGCTGCCGCAATTGAAAGCATCAATTCCTGCGGCAATCGATCTCACCGTGGTGATGGACCAGACCACTACGATCCGAGCGTCAGTCAGGGACGTGGAACGTACCCTCATCATTTCGATTGGCCTCGTGATCATGGTCGTCTTCGTCTTTCTGCGAAATCCACGAGCCACGATCATTCCGGCAGTTGTAGTTCCGGTCTCTCTCATCGGCACTTTCGGCGTGATGTACCTGTGTCACTACAGTCTCGACAACCTGTCCTTGATGGCGTTGACCATCTCGACGGGCTTTGTTGTGGACGATGCGATCGTCGTCATTGAAAACGTGACGCGCCATCTCGAGCAGGGCGTGCGGCCGATGCAGGCTGCGTTGCTTGGTGCGAAAGAGATCGGATTCACTGTGCTCTCGATCAGCATCTCGCTGGTTGCAGTGTTCACGCCGCTGTTGTTGATGGGTGGCATCGTTGGGCGCCTGTTTCGCGAATTCGCGGTGACGCTTTCCGTTTCGATTCTTGTTTCACTTGTTGTGTCGTTGACGACTACGCCGATGATGTGTTCGCGGCTGCTGAAACATAGCCAGGCGGAAGATCACGGGCGTCTGTATCGCGCCAGCGAGCGAGTGTTTGAGTGGATCCTCGGTCTGTACGAGCGAAGTTTGACGTGGGTGCTGCGCCATCCCGCGCCGACGTTGTTACTGCTTCTGATCACGATCGGAGTGAACGTTTATCTGCTTTGGATAGTGCCGAAGGGGTTTTTCCCGCAGCAGGACACGGGCCGCCTTGCGGGTGGGATTCAGGGAGCGCAGGACTCCTCGTTCACCGCGATGAAACAGCGGATGGCTCGCTTTGTAGACATCATCAAAGCCGATCCGGCCGTGGCAGACGTTGTCGCGTTCACCGGAAGTGGCGGCGGTACGACGACGAATACGGGAAGGATGTTTATCTCGTTGAAGCCACTCGCAGAACGAAAAGTCAGTGCCGACGAGATCATTCGCCGTTTGCGCCGGCAACTCGCCACGGTTGAAGGTGCTTCGCTTTTCCTGCAATCGACACAGGACCTGCGCGTCGGCGGCAGAGGTGGAAATGCGCAATACCAATACACGATTCAAAGTGAAAACCTCGACGATCTTGTTAAGTGGGCACCGATCCTGTTGCAACAGTTGCGCAAAGTCGCGGCCGTGACTGACGTCAATAGCGATCAACAGAACAGCGGGTTGCAGGAACTACTTGATTACGATCGCGCAACGGCAGAGCGACTCGGAATCACGCCGGAAACAATCGACGCCACGCTTTACGATGCGTTTGGTCAACGGCAAGTTTCGACGATGTACACACAGTTGAATCAGTATCACGTCGTGATGGAGGTGGAGCCGCGTTACTGGCAAAGTCCGGAAGGGTTGAAGTCGATATACCTGAAGTCAGCGAACGGCGGAGTGGTCCCGTTGAGTGCAGTTGCGCATTATGCACCAGCAACCGCGCCGTTGGCGGTCAACCATCAGGGCCAGTTTCCGGCGGTGACGTTTTCTTTCAACCTCGCGCCGAGCGTGGCACTCAGTGATGCAGTGCAGGCCATCAATCAGGCCGAACAAAGTATCGGCATGCCCGCGACGATTCACGGAAGCTTTGCCGGGACAGCGCAGGCGTTTCAATCCTCGTTGGCGAGCGAGCCGCTATTAATCGCGGCGGCGTTAGTTGCGGTCTACATAGTCCTCGGAATTCTTTACGAGAGTTACATTCACCCCGTAACGATCTTGTCGACGTTGCCGTCGGCCGGTGTCGGCGCAGTGCTGGCATTGTTGCTGATGCGCATGGACCTTAGTTTGATCGCCTTGATCGGCATCATCCTGCTCATCGGCATCGTGAAAAAGAATGCGATCATGATGATCGATTTCGCGCTCTCCGCCGAGCGTGGTGAAGGGAAGAGTTCGCGCGATGCGATATTTCAGGCGTGCATGTTGCGGTTTCGGCCGATCATGATGACGACGATGGCCGCACTACTTGGTGCTTTGCCGCTGGCGCTCGGCACGGGCACCGGTTCCGAACTTCGACGACCGTTGGGAGTTTCGATCATTGGCGGCTTGCTTGTGAGCCAGATGCTGACACTGTTTACAACGCCGGTGGTCTATCTCTATCTGGATCGCTTGCGAGTCTATTTTGGATCTTTGCGATTGAGGTTAAGCAACGCCTAAGGCGTTGGGAGTTGTGTTGATTGGTCCGTTCTTGTTGAGAACTTGCGACAAGGTAGGTTCGAGTCCTACCTGCGGAGCACGGATCCCTTAATAGCTAACAGAAGGCCACCCGCGAAGGTGGCTCAAGTTTTCTGTCGCGATTTCAGTTCTGTCCGAGCCTAATGTTGTTGGCAATGTAGCCGAAATATGGATCGTTCTCGTCCATGCGCAGGCGGCTCGGCATAGGAGGTGTCCTTTTGAGACTAATCCCAGCAAACCATTCATCGACGATGCTCGCCTGCTGTTCCAAATACAGGTCGGACCAAGCGGTGCCGGCAGGGCCATACAAATAACTGTTCCTTCCCTCAACGTGACTGGCGGCAGCCTCCCAGAAGTATTCGCTCGTGAACGGCGTATGGGCGATCTGCCACGCGTGCGTGAGTTCGTGGATGAAAGCCTGGCCGGGGACGGGCCAGGCATCGTAGGGAATGGTATATGTCAGTGGATTGTTGTACCCAGGACCCATATTCACCAGGATCGAGCCATCAATATTGGGGATCGTGAACTGGAGGCCCTGGGTATTCGATAGATTGGTCAGGATGATCCGGTCGGTTGGCAGGGTGTTGCCAAAGACGGTCGCGGCGAACGCTTTTTCGGCATCCGACATTTCCCGGTACTTGATCGCGAGGTTGCCGATCAGCGTGCCGGCCACGAAAGCAGGGATGATCATCATCGGGCCGAGCACGAATATGATGCCACCGGCAGCGGCAATGCCGACAAGGCCGCCTGGCCCAACGATTCGCACGCCGGCGAGCTTACCGAGTTCGGAGCCGAAGAAGATCAGTGCCGCCAGTGCTGGACCACCCGCTATCGGGCTGAGGACCGCCGCCGCTGCCACAAACTCAAGTACGTCTCCCATGATGTCGGCGAACGTTCCTAAAGTTCCTGTTAGCTCAGTGGATCTGTTCACCGTCATGGCTCCCGCCTGCAGATCGGGCCATGAGTCGAAGATGAAGGGGCTCGAGAGGGGTTCGTCCCAGCTGAGTTTCTCATCTCCGGGAGTATCGAATCCGAATACCTCGCCTGTCTTTTGCGCCACCACGGCCGCACGGCCACTGGCCGAACGCACCACGACTCGCAATTGGAACTTGTAAGATGGGAAACCTGTGGCCTCCATGTAGCCGCTAAAGCGGCAGTTCCCGTCATTCTGAAGCACCATGTTCACGTGACCACCGAGGGCCGCACCAGTGACGATGGGCTGGCTGAACGTCCTCGTCTCAAGGCGCAATAGGACTGTAAAAGACAGTGTCAGGGTTCCCGCGTGCTCGCCGTCTCCCGCCAACCAACTAATCGTCACCTGCTTATTGGCAACGGGTCGCGCCTGAGTGGCGACCGGGAACTCAAGCTTGATGATCGAATTGAAGGCGCCGTAGAACTCGAGTACTCGAGGCTCCATTCGAACACCCAATGGCAACATGCCGGGAGTAAAGGTCAGCCTTTTGTACCCGCCACCGGAGATGACTTCTACATCACATGTGGGCCGGTCCCCTTGTAGTGCGGTGAGAGAAGACTGGAGGACTTTCACCGAGACTGGACCAGGTTTGATTGTAAGATTGAACGGAATCCTACGGAATTGGAGCTTCTCGAAAGATCTAACCTCCAGTCCGACTGGATAGGTACCTAGAGGCGCTTCTGGATTGACTGCGATCTTCAGCACCGTGGATACCGTAGCGCCACGAGCAACGAACACACTCGGAGGTGTGACGGTCCACTGACCGCCGTCCTGACCCAGTGCAAAGTGGACCTCGGTTGGCGGGCCGGCCTCGGAAGTCACGGTTATCGGTAGAAGGCCGCTTTCCCCCTGTCGCACGGTGAGCGAATCTGTCGATAGCACCGTTGTTATTTTTCCTATTATCAGAAAGAGCGGAACCTCAATGCGCTGCCACGTCGTGCCTTCGAGTACGAGGGTTGCACTGACAAAATCGGGCGGCTGTTGTTCTGGAGCCGAAAACTCGACGTAAGCGCGCACCAAGTAACCGGGGGCGACTGCCAACGGCGTACATTCCCCAGCCCTTCCGGCTTCCTGATACTCGATATAACCATTTCTTCGAGCGTTGTTCCTAAGAGACGGGGGCCAGGGAGGGAGTTCGTCGACTTCTTCGTCTGTGAAAATCCTCTTAACGGGCCTAAAGGCGATTAGGTGCTTGAGCCGGATAATAGAGTTTCCGCCTGCAAGGTGCGCTAAGACTTTTGAGGCTGCAGGGACCTTCTCTACGACAAGATCCTGGGTAATGGTTTCACCTGGCTCGGCGGCTCGACGAATTTCTGTTGGCTCGATGGCAACAACGTACGATGTCTTCCCTACAAGAAGAGACACTGGAATCTCCACTTGCTCCCATGTCGTACCTTCGATTAATAGGGTTGCAGCAGTGAAATCCAGCACCGGTTCCTGTGGAGCCGAAAATGCCAGTTGAAACTGGACCATAAAGCCCGCGGAGACTGCCAGTGGCGTATTGCCATCAGATCTCCCTACTTCTACCTGCTCTGTCACTAATCCATTTCTGGCCTTCTCGCGAATAGAAGGTGGAAAAGTGGGAAGCTCATTTATTTCTTCTTCGGTGAAAGGCCTTTGGACGAGTTCGTAAGCGATGATATGTTTCAGCGTAATGAGCGAGTTGCCGTTTACAATCGAGGCAGTAACGTCAGCGTCTGTTGGTACCTTGGCTATCGTAACAGTTGCACTGTGGATTTCACCGGGCTCAGCTTTTAGACAAATGCTAGTTGGTTCAACCGAAGGCCTAGCCATGAGATACCTCCTAATCTGTCAACGATTCTTGGGCCAACACTCGAACTTTAAGACCATCCAGTACACATTTTACTGTTGGCGTAACTCGTGATTATGTGGTTTCCGTAAAAAAGGCCCTTACGCGCCTTCCGTATAAAACCAAAGGCAAAGCTCGGTCAAGTTATTATTTTGGGGAACAGTTCTGATCAACCTTGGAAATAAACTGCACTTCGCAATGGAGAGCGGCATCCCCTATCTGGATGTTGCGGGCTTCACGGTTAATTCTTGTCTCACGATTCGGGAAGGTCTTTGTGTCTCTTGTGCCTTTTGTGGCTGAAACTGAATATCGTAAAGCGTTGAATACAACCCACGCTCCGCTAACAACTTCTCGTGTGTGCCGCGCTCAACGATGGTGCCGTGGTCTATCACAAATATCACATCTGCTCGACGCACCGTCGCCAGCCGGTGCGCGATGACGATCGTCGTTCTGCCTTCCATCAATCTGCTCAATGCTTCAAACACTAACTCTTCCGACGCGGCGTCGAGTCCCGACGTCGGCTCATCGAGAATCAGGATCGGCGCGTTGCGAATGATTGCGCGTGCGATTGCGATGCGCTGGCGCTGGCCGCCGGATAGCGTCACGCCTTTCTCACCAACCATCGTGTCGTACTGCTGCGGCAGGTTCCTGATGAACTCGTCGGCGTTCGCCAACTCCGCTGCCCGCAGGATCTCGTCGCGCGAAGCTTCCGGTTTACCGTAGGCGATGTTTTGCCAAACCGGCGCTCTGAAAAGAAGCGTCTCCTGCAAAACGAAACTCATCTGCCTTCGCAGCGACTTCAGTTTGTAAGCCCGCACATCACTGCCGTCGATCTTCACGACACCTTTTTGCGGATCGTAAAAACGGCCGATCAAACTCGCGATTGTCGTCTTGCCTGCGCCTGTTGGACCGACAAGAGCCGCGAGTTGCCCAGGCTCGACGCGCAAATTGACGTCAGTCAGTGTGCGATAGCCTTTGTCATAACCGAAGTACACGCGATCGAATTCGATTTCACCTTTGAAGTTCGGGGCTGGCTTCGCGCCGGGCAAATTACGTATCTCATCTTCCGTCTCAATCACTTCGTAGATGCGTTCATAACCGACTGCTGCTTTCGACATCGTGTCAGTCATCTTCGAGAGGTCTCGCATTGGTTTGTACATCTTGCCCAGATAGAGCAGGAACACGAGAAGCGAGCCCGACGTCATCTGGTTCGTCATTACGAGGTTGACGCCATACCACAGCACGAGACACGTGCCTACCGCGACGATGACCTGGACCACGGGCGCCAGCTTTGCCTTGAGATTGCGTGCCCTGAGCGCAATCTCGACATTCTCAAGACTCTGTTGTGCAAGTCGCGCCTCTTCGTAATCCTCACGCGCAAACGCTTTGACGACGCGGATCGAGGAGAGCACTTCTGCAACGACCGAAACGACTTCACCTTCTTTCTTCCGCAGTGCACGTGAAGCTTGCTTGATACGACGCGTGTAGGTATAGACGACGGCAAAGAGAAAAGGCGTTATCGAAAGCGCAATCAGAGTAAAGCGCCAGTTCAGATAGAACATGACGACGAGCATGCCGGCGAGTGTCAGCACGTTGACGACAATGCCCAGCAATGCTTGCGAGATGAAGTCCTGAATGGCGTCGATGTCGGCAGTGACCGTGCTGATTAGATCGCCAGTAGGTTTCTGATCGTGGTAAGCGAGAGACAAGCGTTGAATGTGATGATAGAGAACGCGTCGCAAGTCATGCATCACCCACTGACCAACCGACGTCGTCAAGTACTTTTCCGCGTACGCGCTGAGAGCGCCGACGAGCGCGATGACGATTACAGCGGCTACAGCAAAGTGAAGTATCGCAACTTTATTCAGACCAAACGTCGCACCAAACGTTGAACCAATCAGGCCAGACATCCAGGATGGCATATGCTTCGTTCCGAACACGTAGTCGAAGACGATCTTCAATGGCCATGGTTCGAGTAGATCAGCGCCGGCTTCGCCGAGCACTGCAATGAAACCAAGAACGAGGAAGGTGCGGTGAGGTCGCAGCAGATGACTAAGGTGAAACTTTTTCTTCTTATGCTTTGCCAATTACAAAGCCGCCCTGAACGCTTTCGGCGTGGCTCCCGCCAGCCGGCGGAACGCCGTTGTAAAGTGGCTTTGGCTGGAGAATCCCGAGCGCAGGGCAATCTCGGAGATTGGCAGTTCCGTCTCCTCCAGCATCTTTTTTGCCCGTTCAAACCGGCGTTCCGCTATGTAGTTGGTTGCAGTCATTCCCATCGATTGTTTGAAAGCGCGCGAAAAGTGGAAGTAACTCATGCGTACGGCCCCGGCGACGGCCCGGAGAGCTACGCGTCCTTCCTCTTCGTCGGAAAGGTGATGATCTATCAACGCAATTGCCTGTCGTAGTTTGTGTGGGGCCATTCCACCATGGCCGACATGAATGTCTCTCAAGGAGCTGTACCGCCTTACGAGTTGGATTGCGAGTCCCGTGGCCAGGGAGTCGGCATAGAGGCGCCCAACAACGTTCGCTTCATTCAATTCGTGCAAAAGCGACTTCGCCACGTGACAGATATGCTTGTCTTTGAAACCGATTTGCGGAGTCAGGCCGACCTCGTTGTGCGAGAAGTTCAAATCGCCGGCAGCCGAACGAACGAAGAGCGGCCGCAGGTAGAGCAGGAGCATTACCGGCAGTTCCGAACCCTCTGATCGGCAAACCCATTGCGAGCCTGCGGGAATGATTGCCGCTTCGTTTGGAAGCATCTTCCCCTCGAACCTTCGTTTTCCGGGGTACACGTAAGTGAACAAAGCGGCGCCAAGGTTTAGCACCATGCAGTGATCGTCTGAAGCGGGAATTACAACCTCTCGGGCAGTGTGGCGAAAATGTATGGCGCGCACATTTTGCCACCCAATAGCATCGCTGGATTTCAGCAGTGACTCGGGAAACAGAACTGAAAGATCGTTGATCTTCGCGCGCGCAAGTGCTGCCCGGTTCGGCGCTTTTGGCAATGGGTTCACGCGTCGAGCAGCCAAAGGTTGAAAATTCAAAGCACTAGCAGTTTGTAACATTGCAGATCCTTTTTCCGTTGGTTTAACTCCTGTACAGAGAGGCGCTGATCAGCCGCTCCTGCAATCCACGGGCCCGCGCTTTCGCTGTCGTCGTGCGTTTCATTACGTGAGGAGAATAGCGATGTGCGAGGTTGGAAAACTATTATACGGAGGTATTCGAGGCCTATACTTTGGTATAGGTCGGCCTATCCGGCCGTGTTGAGCTTCACAGGTCACACGACAGCGCAACAAACTTCTAAATTCAGCAAAAGATCATAAGACCCTCCGACCCTTTCTGTGGAATAAATGCTCTCTCCCCAGAGTCTTGTTTCCTGAACAATAGGTGTAGGGCCGGCATAACACCGACAAAGGATCGACAGAGGGGGAGATTTATATGCTAATGAAACCGTTTGAGTTTCGTAGCCTGCTGAAGGCAATACCCGCCATTCTAATACTCGCTTGTGGGATCTCAGTTCGTGCTCAAGTCACCTCGGGCACGGTTCGCGGCGTAGTTACAGACCAGGCCGGAGCCGTCGTGCCGGGTGCAACCGTTACGATCACGGATCCGAGGACCAAAATTTCTCAGTCCGCACAAAGCGGCAATCAAGGCGAATACCAATTCAACAATCTACTGGCGGGCACGTATGTAATAACCGTCCAGCCTCCGGAAAACTCCAACTTCAGCGCACTGACGCTAAACGACGTGCGAGTGAAACTGAATGAGGTCACCGACGTTCCAACTGTCCTGCAACCGGGCGAAGCGACCGCATCGGTGACGGTATCAGCAGGTGGCGCGGAACTGGTTGATACAACCACGGTGAATCTCGCCAAGGATTTCAGCGCTCGACAGGTCGTCGATCTCGCGCAGACGGGTCAGGGAGCCGGCATTTACAACCTCGCGTTGATCGCTCCCAACGTTGTCAGCAGCGGGGGCGTCGGCCTGGGCACCGGAGGATCAGTTGGCGGTCAACGGCCACGTAATAACGACTTCATTGTTGACGGTATTGACAACAACGACAAAGCAGTGTCAGGACCACAGATCTACATCTCTCCCGAATCCGTGGCGGAGTTCAACCTGCTGACGAACCAGGCTTCAGCGGAGTTTGCGCGATCAACCGGCGGGCAGTTCATTACTGTTACGAAGTCCGGAGGAAACGACTTTCACGGCTCCGCGTTTGAGTTCTTCCGCAACAAGGAATTGAACGCTCTCGACAATTTGCAAAAACTTTCGGGGCTTACACGCGAAACAAATCCGCGTTTCGATCAGAACCGTTACGGCGGCAACATCGGTGGACCACTCTACCTGCCACGTTTCGGCGAAGGTGGACCATCGACATATCCGTGGAGCGGTAAAAACAAGCTTTTCTTCTTCTTCCAGTTTGAGCAGACAGGCCTGGGCCAGGCAGCTTCGCCAGGCAACGTCTCGGCTCCGACAGCAGAAGGTCTCGCGATACTTCAGGGACTCTCGGGCATTTCAGCAAACAACTTGTCCGTCTTCAGACAATTTGTTCCGGTAGCCGCGAGCAATAACGCCGGCACGATTCCTATCTGCGCGGTGTCGCGGGATGCATCGGGAAACTGCCCGAGCGGCAGTCAACTCGCCGTGCCGGTTGGGAACATCTCGTTTGCCGCGCCGAATTTCCAGAACGATCGCAACATTGTCTTCAATCTTGACTTCAATCAAAGCGCGAACACGGTGCACCACTCGCGTTTCATCTTCAATCGTCAGCGAATCATTGATAACTTAGCCACATTCCCCGACTTCTTCGCTCTAGAACCGGCGGATGGCCGGCTGTTTTCCTACACGCTGGTTCATAACTTTACTCCGAAGCTGACAAATGAAACGCGTTTGGCGTACCGGCGGTACGTACAGAGGTTCCCGGTGCCGAACATCGGCTTTCCCGGGTTGGACCAGTTTCCAAACATCGACTTAGACGATCTCGGCATATCGATTGGACCAGACCCGAACGCGCCGCAGTTCACAATTGAAAACAACTATCAAGTGGTCGACCAGGCGACCTATACGGTCGGTCGTCACGCGCTCAAGTTTGGCGTCGATTGGCGCAACAACATTTCGCCGCAGTCATTCGTGCAGCGACAGCGAGGTGATTACGAGTATCCGAATCTCGACCTTTTCTTACGCGACGTGCAGCCGAGTTTTGGTGAACGAACGGTCGGTGCTTCGCCGTACTACGGCAATCAACATCTCTTCTATGGATTTGTTCAGGACGACTGGAGAGTCAAACCGCGGTTCACGCTCAATCTTGGCCTGAACTACGTTTACCAGCAGGTGCCGCTCACGGCGCGTCTCCAAACTGTGAACGCGATCGCGAACGTGCCGGGTCTGCTTACGTTTGACGAACCGAAAGCGCAGAAGAAAAACTTCGCACCGCGATTCGGGCTTGCGTATGCGCCCGATTTCCAAGGCGGGTTGTTGCATCGAGTCTTTGGCTCGGCGGAGCAAAGCTCGATTCGCGCCAGCTTCGCGATGGCGTATGACACGATTGTCGATAACTTGTACATCCTGTCACTGCCGCCACAGTTCAACCAGACCATTGACGTCGGCACAAACTTTCCTGGCACACCGTTAGTCACGCCAAACTTTCTTGCGAATGGCGGTATTCCACCGACGGTCTCGGCAGGTGCGATCACAGATCCGGTAGCGGCGCGCGCGACTACCTCCGCGTGGATTCCCGATCAGCAGGTTCCATACTCATTGTCGTGGAGCCTGGCGTGGCAGCGCGAGTTTCATAAGAACTACGCGCTTGAAATTCGTTACCTTGGAAGCCGTGGCATTCATCTGCCGACGCAGAATCGCATCAACATTCAGCCGCGAGTGTTTGATGGACCAGGCGGTTTTCTGCCGACGTTCTTTTCCGCACCGTCACAGGCGACCATTGATAGTCTGACTACGAGCCTTGCTGACATCCAGGATCGCTCAAACATATTGCCGCAGTATCTGGCTGCCGGGTTCGAGTCGTCGATTGCCGCTTTCTTATCGAACGGCAATTCAACTTACCACGCAGGTTCGGCCTCGCTTACCAAACGCTTGAGCAATGGCTTTCAGTTCACGTCGGCCTACACGTGGAGCCACTTGATCGACGACAGCACTGCTGAAGTCAACAGTACCGTGCTTTCGCCACGTCGAGTTCAGGACTTCCAGAACCAGACGCCCGAGAAGGCAGATTCAGCGCTCGATCGCAGGCAGCGATTTGTGTTCTCAACTCTGTACGATCTTCCGTTTCTCAGAAACAGCACTAATCACTTTGCGCGCTCCGTTTTCGGCGGCGTGAGCATGGCGGCGACGCTGTCTCTTGAAGCAGGTGAAAAGGCGACAGTGTTGAGCGGTATCGATTCAAATCTCAACGGTGATCCGGCGCCCGACCGCTCGATCATTAATCCCGCGGGCATCGCAAACACGTCGAGCTTGGTGACGCCTCTGTTGAGAAGTTGCGCCGCATTCAATTCGGATGGCAGCTGCGCAATCTCCGATGCGGAGCGAATCGTTGGGTATGTGGCTACGAATCCAAACGCCCAGTACATTCAGGCGGGCTTGGGCGCATTATCGAATGCCGGTCGGAACTCGCTCCAGTTACCGGCGATCAAGAACCTGGACTTCTCGATCTTCAAGAACTTCGCGATTGGCGAGGGCAGCAAGAGGATCCAGTTACGCGCCGATCTTTACAACGCCTTTAATCACCCGCAGTACGTGCCGGGATCGGTTAACGGAGTCGAACCGATAACAACAACCGGCGTCAGCCAGATCAACACAGTGGGCCAGACTGACTTCGACGTTGCGTCGCATGTGTTCAGCAGTCACCCGCGTGTGATCCAGTTGGCGCTGCGGTTTGACTTCTAAGCCACAGATCCAAACGGACGAACACGGACCTGCTTTCCGCCGTGTTCGTCCGAGTCTGTGGCCTTTTTACCCTCCGAAGAAAGAAAGCCTCACGATCTCCTTTTACAAGAAGCAAAATGCATGGTCCAAGTCATGGCATGCCATTTCCCTAGTCACCATGCGGGGCCCGAGGGCCGAAAGAACTTGATTCATAAGAGGAGAAATCATGAAAAGACTTTTCGCGGTTTTGGTGATTGGATGTCTTTTAACTCTGTCGTTGGCGACCAGCGCTCGGGCACAACTACCCGGAACTGAAATTCGCGCTTCAATCCCGTTCGACTTCATGGTGCGGGGCAAGTTGCTTCCTGCCGGTGATTACGCGATCTCGCGGATTAACGACGAACCGTCTGGTTTGCTGCTGCGCAACATCCACGACAAGCGCGAGCACGTCGTGTTTGAGACTGAGCCGGTACAGGGACGCAGAATACCTCGTAAAGACGTGCTCGTTTTTAACGTTTATGGCAACAGCTATTTCCTTTCAGAGGTGATGACTGCGGGTGAGCAGTTGGGCCGCGAGCTGTCTCCTTCCCGCGAGGAAAAGACGCTAAAACGTGAATGGGCGAAGAACGAGGTCGAGCCAACGACGGTAACGGTGGCATTGAATTAAGAGCAATTGCGTTGCTCGAGCGGGAGTCTCTGTGCCGGGAGCGGGGCGGCACAGAGACTCGAGGGGGGTCGTCATGCAAGCAGGTTTAGACAAGAGGGGTTTTGAAAAAAAGGTTGAATGGTTTGCGATCCTGATCCTGGTTGGTCTGAGTAGCATGTTTACCACTGCATTGGGCCAGGAGACGGGTGCACTACCAGGTGGCACAGTTCGAGAAACACCGGTGCAGTTACAGCAACTCGTCGCGCCGATCGCTTTGTATCCGGATGAGCTCGTGGCCCAGATTCTGGCCGCGTCTACCTATCCGACAGAGATCGTCGAAGCTGATCGATGGTTGGGCACGCATTCCGAGCTTCAGGGCGAGCGTTTGGCCATGCAAGTGGACCAGCAGCCGTGGGACTCGAGCATCAAAGCATTGACTGCGTTTCCTTCTGTCGTCGCCAATCTGGATATGAACCTATCGTGGACGACGGCGCTGGGCGACGCTTATTTCAATCAGCAACAGGATGTGCTCGATGCGGTTCAGGTGATGCGTCAGCGTGCGCAGGCAGCAGGCAACCTGCAAAGTACGCCCCAACAGCGAGTGAATAGCGAGGGAACCACGATCGTCATCGAACCTGCTGTACCCGACACGTGCTACTTGCCATATTACGATCCGTGGCTCGTTTATGGCGCTCCACTCGACGTGTATCCCGGTTACATTTACGAGCCATGGTATGGACCAACGTTCATCGCTTTCGGCCCCGCCATTGGGATCGGGTTCTTTGGCCGTTTCGGTTGGGGTTGGCCGGCTTGGGGCTTTAACTGGCCGAGGCGCGTCGTGGTCTTCAATCGCATTCCGTTCGTTTCGCGCAGGCCGATTTTCTTCAACAGTTTCCGCGGCGGCTTTCGGGACGGTGTAAGAATTGGTCCGAGGTTTGATTCTTTTCGAGGCAGCCGAACATTCCGAGGCTTTGGAGGCACAGGATTCAGAGGCGGAGGATTCAGGGGTTTCCGTGGTCGTCGCTGAGTCGTTTTTCATGGTGGTGCTCCTTCACGGCACCCGTTTTAAGATGCGTGAAAATAGACGCGACCGGGGTTTTGCGTCTTCCTCGCAGTTGCTTTGAGTAGCCCGGTTTTGCGGCGGGTCAATCGCGCAAATTCGAGCAATTACCAACAACCTCACAAAATACACTGCACCCGGGCCTGTGAATTAATAGTGCTATGGGCCCACGGGTGGTGATCGCGCTAGTTATTGTTCTGTTTCGTGCTGCTTCGTTGTTTGCGCAGGAAGTTCCCGGAGCGGCGAGGATCGCAACTAATCACCCAGCCACGTTGAGTTTTGACGACGCTGTCCGTCTCGCAATCGACAACAATCTCGCAACGCTGCGCGCGCACGAACAACGCAACGAGGCTCGCGGCGAGAAACAACAATCTCTCGCTCCTTTGTTGCCGAACGTCTCCGGCGTAGCTTACCAGGCCAGTCTGACGGAGAACCTGGTTGCACTCGGTTTCCAGCCTGGAACGATTCCCGGTTTCAATTCGACCTTTCTTGGTCCATTTCGAAATTTCGACGCGCGCCTTTTGCTCAGTCAAAAGGTTTTCGATCTCAGTGCGATTCGCAGTTATCAGGCGGGACGCGCGGGAGTTCGCGTTGCAGATTTGCGTGAAGCGCTCGCACGCGAGCAAGTCGCCAATGGCACCGGTCTGATTTATCTGGAAGCGTTGCGTGCCGGTCGCGCGGTTGTTGCAGCACAAGCCAACGTGGAGTTGGCCCAGGCGCTGTTGAAACTCGCACAGGATCAGCGTAGTGCGGGTGTGGCGACGGGAGTTGATGTCACTCGTGCTCAAACGCGATTGGCTGAGCAGCAGGTTGGATTGGCTGAAGCTCAAACTGCGTCCGAACAGGCGCGACTGAACTTGCAGCGTGTTGTTGGTTTGCCGCTTGGCGGTGCGTTGGTGTTGACGGATCAACTGCGATTCGTGGAAGAGCCGCTGCCGTCTGTCGAAACAGCCGTGGCGCAGGCTGCGCATGACAGGCGCGAGATTCAGGTTGCCGAAGAAGAGAACAAAGTCAGTCAACTCGAACTCAAAGCTGCTCGCGCAGACTACCTGCCTTCGCTCGAGGTCGTCGGTGACTACGGATCGAGTGGCATCACACCGGATCGTTTTGATCTGCCAACACGTCGCGTTGCGATTCAGCTCAACGTGCCGATTTTCAACGGCGGGTTGACACAGGGAAGAGTGACAGCCGCCGCGAGTCGCAAAAGGCAATCAGAGTTGGAACTGTCGAACATTCGCGGACAGGTTGAAGAAGATGTGCGGTTGGCTTTGACGACGTTGAATACCGCAGCGGTGCAAGTGCGCGCGGCTGATGAAAGCGTGACGTTAGCTCAACGCGAGCTCGAGATGGCTCGCGATCGTTTCAAGGCGGGTGTTGGAGACAATCTCGAGGTCATAACAGCCCAAACTTCACTCGCGAACGCGCGCGTTTCGCAAGTTACAGCATTAGCGCAACACAACGCTGCACGTTTGAATTTGGCCGCAGCACTGGGGCGCGCGGAGGCATTTCGCTGGTGAGCACCAGGTTGGCACAGATGAGCACAGAAGTTGGCGTGGCCGACAACCACGACCAGACAAAAACGGCAACACGACGCCCGCTCTACAAGCGCCCGGTGGTTCTCGCCGTAGCGTCTGTAGTTCTTCTCATCGGCGTAGTCATTGGCCTCCGTTACTGGCTCTATGCTCGTTCACACGAATCCACCGACGACGCGTTCATCGACGGTCATATCATTCAAGTTAGTCCGAAAGCTTCCGGCTACGTAACAAAGATCTATGTGAGCGACAACCAGCAGGTAAAAGCGGGCGACCTGATCGTCGAACTCGATGCGCGTGATTACGAAGTTCGTTTGCAGCAAGCTAAAGCTGCACTGGATGCCGGCCTTGCAAAAGAGAACGAAGCAAAAACAAACGTGACGCTGACGCGCGCGAACAGTTCCGCGACTATTCAACAGGCGCGTGCAGCGGTCGGGAAGTCACGTTCGGAAGTCGAGTCGTCGCGAGCGGGCGCCGCCAGTTCACACAGTCGCGCGAATGAGGCGTCTTCCGCAGTCACCACCGCACAAGCAAATGTTGCCCAAACTCAAGCACAGGTCGAGGCGGCGCAAGCCGAGGCTACACGCGCCGATGCTGACGTCGCTCGTTACCAGGCGCTCTTCGCGAAAGACGAAGTTTCAAAACAACAACTGGACCAGGCGGTTGCTGCCGGAAACACAGCGCGTGCGCAACTCGAATCTGCCAGAGAGCGAGTCGCTGCTGCACAGGCGCAAGTGAACGAAGCTCGTGCTGCACAGGCCGCGGCTGCGCAAACGGCGCAGCAGGCACAAACGCAAATACAAGGCGCACAGGCCGGCGTGAGTGAATCGCTTGGACGGTTGGCCCAGGCTAACACCGCGCCGCAGGAAGTCGCAGTCAGTGAAGCACAGGCGGCGACAGCGGGCGCGACAACGGAACAGTTGCGAGCACAAGTCGCGCAAGCAGAGCTTGAACTTTCATACACGAAGATCTATGCGCCGGAGAGTGGACGGGTAACGCGCAAGAGTGTGGAACAGGGCGCGCTGGTCCAGATCGGCCAGCCGCTGATGGCGATTGTTCCCGGTGACGTGTGGGTAACTGCGAATTTCAAGGAGAGCCAGATCGGCAGAGTGTCGCCAGGGCAAAGTGTTGAAATCAGTGTCGATGCATATCCCGGCAAGGTCTTTAAAGGACACGTCGACAGCATTCAGGCGGGCACCGGCGCGCGGTTCAGCTTGATTCCGCCTGAGAATGCGACTGGAAACTACGTCAAGGTTGTTCAGCGCGTGCCGGTCAAGATTGTTCTGGACGAGCCACCAGATTCCAAACAGATGCTTGCGCCGGGAATGTCGGTCGTTCCCGAGGTGGCAGTCAAATGAACGGCGATGGCGTCTGGAAATCCAGTTTCAACCCCTGGTTAATTGCAGCTGCGGTGATGCTCGCCACGTTCATGGAAGTGCTCGACACTTCCGTTGCAAACGTGTCGCTGCCACACATCGCCGGCAATCTTTCCGCGACGGCAGAAGAGTCAACCTGGGTGTTGACGAGCTATCTGATCTCCAACGCGATCATTCTTCCCGCTACAAACTGGTTGAGCCACTTCTTTGGCCGCAAACGATTTCTGATCGTCTGTATTGGGATCTTCACATTGTCGTCGGCGCTTTGCGGCGCCGCAACGAGTTTAGGTCTGCTGCTTTTTGCGCGCGTGCTGCAAGGTGCGGGAGGCGGAGCTTTACAACCGATTGCACAGGCAGTGTTGTTGGAGAGTTTTCCGGCCGAGAGACGTGGGTCGGCGATGGCAGTTTATGGAATGGGAATCGTCGTCGCTCCGATTATTGGACCAACGCTCGGCGGTTGGATCACTGATAACTATTCCTGGCGATGGATCTTCTATATCAATGTTCCGGTCGGGATCCTCGCGGTGCTAATGGCCAACATGTTCGTTGAAGATCCACCGTACATCCGGAGTCAAAGGCCGGGCCGCATCGACTACATCGGTTTCGGTTTAATGGCGGTCGGTCTTGCAACACTACAAATCGTGCTTGATAAAGGTCAGGAAGACGATTGGTTCTCATCGGCGTTTATAGTGAGATCGATTCTGATCGCGACCGTTGCGCTCGTTGCTTTCGTCATCTGGGAACTCCGCACGAAGGAACCGATCGTTAATCTGCGTGTGCTTGCGAATCGCAATTTCGCGGTTGGCACAGCACTCATCGCGGCGATGGGCGTGGTGTTGTACGGCACTATCGCGCTTCTCCCGCTGTTTCTCCAGACGTTGTTGGGTTACCCGGCATTGCAGAGTGGGCTTGCGGTTAGTCCACGTGGAATCGGCGCAATTGTTTCGATGATTGTCGTCGGCCGCTTGGTAGGAAAAGTCGATGGGCGCTATTTGATAATGTTTGGGTTTGGCCTGGTGGGTTTCTCTACTTATCTGCTTGGCGACATCAATCTACAGATCTCCATCAGCAGTGTTGTTTGGCCACAGATTGCCAGTGGTCTAGCAATGGGTTTTGTTTTTGTTCCGCTGACGGTGATCGCAACGGGCACGTTGAGCAACGAGCAGATCGGTAACGCCACAGGCATCTTCAACTTGATGCGAAATGTCGGCGGTAGTTTTGGAATTGCTGCGGTCACGACAATGCTCGCCCGCGGAGCGCAGCTACATCAAGCCGCAATGGTTTCGCATCTGACGCCTTACGATCCGGTTTTTCAGCAGCGTGTGAACGAGATGATGACGGGGATTGCAACTCACGGTAATCTTATGTCGGCTTCGCAACAAGCTTACGGCGTGATTTATCAGTCGCTCGTAAGACAGGCAACATTGCTGGCCTACATCGATAACTTTCGGCTCCTCGCCTTCATGTGTTTGGTCTGCCTGCCCGCGGGACTCCTTTTCAAGAAGGTCAAGGCCCGAAGCGGCGCGCCGGCCCTGCACTGAAGCACACGCAATGATCACAATCAGACTAATAGTGTCGGCGCTATTCTTCCTCGCGCACTCTTGTCTGCCGCTTTGCGTTGCGGGCCAACAAAAAGTCGACTCTTCACGCTCTATCTTCAAAGACGTTGCCGAACAAGCCGGACTCAGATTTCAACATTACAACGGTATGACCGGAAAGTTTTACCTCCCTGAGATTACAGGCAGTGGCGCCGCGTTCTTCGATTTTGATAACGACGGCGACCTCGATGTGTTTCTCGTGCAGGGCAACGTGCTCGAACCAAATACAAAACCCGGCACCACGCTTTTTCCGTGGCGCGGTTCTGAGTCGCCCCGAGGCAAACTGTTTCGAAACGATCTGAACGCCGCCAGCCGTAAACTTTCGTTCACCGATGTGACACACCAAAGCGGCATCGTAGCGACGGGCTACGGAATGGGCGCCGCCACAGGCGACATCAACAACGATGGCTTGCCTGACCTGTACCTCACGAACCTCGGTTCCAACCAGATGTATCTAAACAAAGGCGATGGAAAATTTGTCGATGTGACGAAGGAGAGCGGCACAGACGATCCGCGCTGGAGTACGAGCGCGTCGTTCTTTGATTACGATCGCGACGGCTGGCTCGACTTGATGGTCGTCAACTACGCTGATTTCTCAGTGACGAATAGTCCAAATTGTTACGCCGCGACCACTGCAAGAGACTATTGCACGCCGCGCGTTTTTCGTGCCCCGGGCAATCGCCTCTTTCACAACAAGGGCAACGGAGTCTTTGAAGATGTTACGGTCTCGGCAGGCGTCAGCAAGGAATTTGGTCATGGGTTGGGAGTAGTCACGGCGGACTTCAACAACGACGGTT